>DATLLK010000469.1:0-16868 GCA_035537895.1 Planctomycetota bacterium | reverse complement strand
GTCGGAGCGCGCCGTCGCCCGCCGCCGGAATCGCCGGACGGCGGCGCGCCGGGGTCGGACTGGCGCTCGCCGGGTTCGCCGATGCGTTCGCGGTCACGGCTCTCGTGCTCGCCGGCGTCGTCCTCGCCCTTCGCGCTCTCGCGCCGGACGTGCGCCCCGCGGCGTGGTGGGCGGTGGCGCTCGTCGTTCCGGTCGCCGTCGGCGTCTGGCG
Source organism: Planctomycetota bacterium (assembly GCA_035537895.1). Classification (GTDB taxonomy): domain Bacteria; phylum Planctomycetota; class PLA2; order PLA2; family JAEUHO01; genus DATLLK01. The sequence goes on along the minus strand of DATLLK010000469.1, from coordinate 16,657 downwards.
GTCGCGTCGACGCCTCCCGTCGACCGCGACCTGCGCGGCGCACGTGGACCGGCGCCTCGCGCTCGACGGGTTCCTGCTCGCGACGGGCGCCCCCGGGGCGGAGGCGTGGCTGCCCGCGCTGCGGGAGCGCCTCGGCGACGGATCGGACCCGGGGCCGCGGTTGCGGTGGTCGCGTCTCGCGGTGCGCACCCTTCCCGCGGCGGCCGTGCTGGCCGTCACCCTCGCGCTCCCTGCGCCCGAGGTGTCGGCGGCCTCGTCGATCGACCCGAGCGTCGAGGCCTCGCTCCGGCGTCTCGAGGAGCGGCTCGCGCGCCTCGACGAGAAGGGCGTCCTGCGCGAGGAGACGAAACGCGAGGTGGAGCAGCGCATCGAGCGGCTGCGCGAGGAGGGCGCGCGCGGCGAACCCACGCCGTGGTCCGACGTTGACGTGCTGGCCGAGCGCCTGCGCCACGAGGCCGAGGCCCGGACCGCGGCGATGGAGAACGCGCGCGGGGCGCTCGAGCAGGCCCTCGCGGCCGCCGGGACGCCCTCCGCCGCCGAGACGATGGCGAAGGCGCTCGACGCCGCGCGCGACGCGGGGCTGCTCGACACCCTCCCGCCCGAGCTGGCCCGACGCCTCGAGGCGGCCGGTGTCGATCTCTCGGCGGCGGGCGCGACCCTCTCGGGCGCGGGCCTCGACGCCGAGACGATGAAGGCGCTCGCCGAGGCGCTCGCCGGGCAGGCGGAGGCGGGCCTCGAGGGCCTCGCCGCCTCCGGCGCCCTCACGGCGGCGGACGCCGAGGCGCTCGACCGTCTGCTCGCGAGCCGCGGCGTGTGCCCTCTGTGCAAGGGAGACCCCCAGAAGAAGGACGCCTGCCCGGGGTGAGAGGGCGGCGCCGCCGGCGTGGCCGGCGTAATCGCAGGCAGCCGACCCGGACGCGGCGGCGTGTCGCGCGGGCGGGGCGACGCCGAACTGGGCTACACCGGCGACACGAAGGCGGCCGAGGGGCCGTTCCGCCCCGAGCGTCTGCCCCCGGGCGTCCCCATCCCGCAAGGTGCGCTGCGGATCGGCATCGGCCGCGCCGCCCCGCAGGCGAACCCGGTCCGGGAGGCGGGCCCGGGCGCGGCCGGCGCGACGGGCGTCGGCGAGGCGGCGTGGCGCCGCCGGCTCGCGCCGAGCGTACGGGCCGTCGTGCGAGACTACTTCGGGCCCGCCGCTTCCCCCGTAACGAGCGGCGGCGCGACCGACAAGTAGCCGGAGGGTGCGCGAGGTCATGACGGAACGGATGGGTCACGGCGACGCGGCGCGCCTGCTCGAGCCGGCGGTGGTCGCGGAGGGTCGCGGCCGCCTCCAGTCGCTGCGCGACGCGCTCGGCACGGTCCTCCTCGGGCAGGACGACCTGCTCGACCTCGTGACCGTCGCGCTCGCGGCGCGCGGCCACCTCCTGCTCGAGGGGCTGCCCGGGCTCGGCAAGACCGAGCTGGTCAAGTCGCTCGGCACGCTGCTCGGCCTCTCCTTCCGCCGCATCCAGTTCACGCCCGACCTCCTGCCGAGCGACATCACCGGCGGTCCGATCCTCCAGGAGTCGGGTGGAAAGCGTTCGCTCGTCTTCCAGCCGGGGCCCCTGTTCGCCAACGTCGTCCTCGCCGACGAGATCAACCGCGCGTCGCCCAAGACCCAGTCCGCGCTGCTCGAGGCGATGCAGGAACGCCGCGTCACCGTGCTCGGCGAGACGCACACGCTTCCCGAGCCGTTCTTCGTGCTCGCGACGCAGAACCCGATCGAGCTCGAGGGCACCTACCCGCTCCCCGAGGCCCAGCTCGACCGGTTCCTGTTCAAGGCCGACGTGCCCACGGTGGGGGAGGACGTGATGACGCGCATCCTCCTCGAGCGTCGGCGGGGGGCTCCGCCGGCGCTGTCCCCCGTGCTGTCGGCGGAGGCGCTCGCGGGCCTCTTCGCCACGGTCGACCGCGTCTTCCTCCCGCCGGCCGTCGCGTCCTTCGCCTCGCGGCTCGTGGCCGCGACACGGCCCGCGTCCGCCCTGGCGCCGCCCGACGTCCGCCGGTTCGTCCGCTACGGCGCGTCGCCGCGCGCCGCCATCGCGCTCGTCGAGGCCGGCCGGGCGCTCGCGCTCCTCCGCGGGCGACCCCACGTCGACTTCGCCGACGTCGCCCGGCTCGCCCGGCCGGCGATCGCGCACCGCCTCGTGCTCGACCACGCCGCGCGTCTCGAGGGCGTCACCGCCGCCCGCGTCGTGGCCTCGGTCGTCGACGCGACGGACCCGGTCGGTCGGCCGCTCCCCGCGGAGATCGCATGAGGGCGGTCCTTCGCGCGGCGCTCGTCGTGCTGCTGACCGCGGTCGTGCCCGCGCGCCCGGCGGCCGCCGGGCCCACGGAGACCACGGTGATCCCCGTGCGCGAGGGCGACGACCAGGGTCCCAAGGTCAGGGTGTCGACGACGCAGGGCGCCGCCGGCGTGCCCGCGGGCGGGTGGGGCTGGTTGCGCGTGGACGCGCGCAACGAGGACAGCCGACCGCACGTCTTCGGGGTGCGCCTCGAGACGTTCTTCGGCCAGACCGTCATGATCTCGCGATCCGCGCGCATCGGCCCGGGCGAGAGCGCGCGACTCCTCCTTCCCCAGCCGCACATGTCGTGGGGTCGCCGCATCGCCTTCCTCGTGGACGGCACCCTCCGCGAGCACTCGTCCGGGGGCTGGTCCGGCGGCGAAGCCACGCTCCTGATGGTGACCAGTGACAACGCGTGGTCGTCGCGCACGAGCGGCCTGTTCCGGTCGCAGGTGAAGTCGGGGACGCGCCTCGAGCCCGAGATCGTGGAGCCCGCGGACCTCCCCGACCGCTGGACGTTCCTCTCGGGCGTCCCCCTCATGATCGTCGACGGCAGCGCGCGTCGCCTCGGGGCCGAGCCCCAGCGCGTGATCCTCGACTTCGTCCGCGCCGGCGGGAACGCCCTGGTCCTCAAGCGGGAGGCGCTCCCGACGGGGCCGCTCTCGGACGCGCTCGCCGAGAAGGAGGGGTACGCACTCGGTCTCGGCCGCGCGTGGGCGTTCGACGACGCCGAGCTGGACGACGCGGCCCCCAAGGCGGCGCTCGCGCGATGGGACGGGGAACTCGCGGCGGGCGCCGCCTCCCACCAGCCGATGCCGGGCATCCTCCCTCCAGGGTTCCTCGGACGCCTCCAGATCCCCGGGCTCGGTCGCGTGCCCGTCCGGCTCTTCTTCTTCGTGATCCTGGCGTTCGCGGTGCTCGTCGGTCCCGTGACCTGGGTCGTGCTCCGGCGACGTCGCCGACTGGGATACCTCGTCGCGATCGTGCCGGCGGCCGGGCTGCTGTTCACGGTCGGGATCCTCGCGTACGGCGTCCTCTCGGAGGGCCTGGGCACGAAGGGCGTGGCCCGCTCGTTCACGCTCCTCGACCAGGTCCGGCACGAGGGCGTCTCGACCGCGGGGCGAACGCTCTACGCAGGCTTGTCCCCCCGCGCTCTGACACCGAGCGTCGACACCTTCTTCCACTCCACCGACCTCGCGGCCGAAGACTACGACTCCGCTCGCTACGCACCGCCGTTCCAGTGGGACCTGGACATCGGGCGGATCGGGGGCGGCGCGCTCGCCTCGCGCACGCCCACGGGGTTCGGCACGGTGACGCAGGGGCGGATGCGCGAGCGCCTTCGCTTCCGCAAGGCGGGCGACGGCCGATGGGAGGCGCTGCCCGACGCCTCGTTCCCGCCGCTGCGGGAGGCAGGCTCGATCGTCTTCTGCGCGCCCGACGGCACCTGGCACGTCGGCGACGGCACCGGCCCCCTGACGCCGGTGGCGCCGCGCGCGGCGTCCGACGTCGTGGAAAAGAAGGTCGAGTGGCTCTCCGCCATGGAGATCGCGGAGGAACCGGAGGAGTCCGGGTCCCGCCACATCCTCGTCGTCGGCCGCCCGCGGCTGGCTCCAGGGAGCAGCGTCGCCGACGACCCGCGCACGCGAGCGTGGATCACGTCGCGACTGCGCGACGCGCTGCATCCCGGTTCCTACCTCGTGGCGAGCGGGACGAGCCCGTTCCTGGACGACCTGGGGCTCGACGTCCACTGGCTCGCGGGACGCCACCTCGTCGTGGGCCGGCTCGCCCCGGAGGACGTCGATGAGTGAGACCGCTCTCCTCGACGTCCGCGGGGTGACGCGCACGTACGGCAAGCTCCGGGCCGTATCCGACCTCTCGTTCAGCCTCGCGCCCGGGCAGGTCGTCGGGTTCATCGGCCCCAACGGAGCCGGCAAGACGACGACGATGCGGATCCTCGCGACGCTCGACCTCCCCGACGAGGGGGACGCGTTCGTGGACGGCCGCTCCGTCCTCGTCGAGCCGCGCGCCGTCCGGCGACGCGTGGGCTTCATGGCCGACACGTTCGTCCCGTGGGCCAACCTCGACGTGCTCCAGTTCCTCGACTTCGTGGCCCGGGCGCACGGACTGCGCGGGCGGGCGCGCGTGCGTGCGGTCCGCTCCGTCGCGTCGTTCTGCGGGCTGCTCGAGTTCGCCGACCGCCCGGCCTCCGGCCTCTCGAAGGGCATGGGCCAGCGCCTCCACCTCGCGAAGACCCTCCTGCACGACCCGAGCCTCCTGATCCTCGACGAGCCGACCGCGGGCCTCGACCCGCGCGCGCGCATCGAGTTCCGGGACCTGGTCGGGGAGCTCGCCGCCGCCGGCAAGGGCATCCTCATCTCGTCCCACATCCTGACCGAGCTCGCCGAGTCGTGCGACAGCATCCTCGTCATCGAGCGCGGGCAGCGCGTGGTCGCGGGCTCGATCCAGGAGATCGCGCGAGGGCTCGCCCCGCACCGCCGGGTCGGGGTCCGCGTCGCGGGCGACGCGGGGGAGGCCCTCAAGTTCCTGCTGACGCAGCCCGGCGTGCGCGAAGCCGCGGCCGACGGCTCCGCGATCGGCTTCGACTTCGAGGGCGACGAGGAGGCGCTCGCGGGGCTGCTCGCGCGAGCGGTCGGCGCCGGGTTGAAGGTCTTCGAATTCCACGCGGCGGTGGCCGACCTCGAGGACATCTTCCTGCGCACGACGAAGGGGAGGCTCCAGTGAGCGTCTCGGACGCCGTCGTTCCCGCCGTCGACGACGCGACGCCGCGCCCGGAACCTGGCCTCGCGCTCGGGGAGCGCCTCTCCGACCGGTTGAACCCCATCCTCGTGCGCGAGGTGCAGCAGGCGCTCAACGGGAGGTCGTTCGTCGCGACCCTCGCCCTGGCGCTCCTCGGGATCGTCGTCACCGCGCTCGTCGTCGCGTCCGAAGGCGACCTCGGGCGCGCGGAGGGCCGCGACGCCTTCGTCCTCGCGCTCCAGGTGCTCGCCCCGATCCTGCTCCTCGTCGTCCCGTTCCAGGCCTACCTCTCGATGCGGCAGGAGGTGGCGCACGGGACGGTCGAGCACCTGCTCCTCTCTCGACTCACGTCCGGCGCGATCGTGCGGGGGAAGCTCGCCGCCGCGACGGTCCAGGCGCTGCTCTTCCTGGCGGTCTTCGCGCCGCTGGTCGCCCTCACGTGGCTCCTGCGCGGCGTGGACGTTCCGACGATCGCCTTCGTGCTGGGGCTGGCCTTCGTGTACGCGTTCGGCGCGGCGGCGCTCGCCGTCGCCATGGGCGCTCTCTCGCGGTGGGCGCCCGTGCGGGCGCTGCCGATGCTCGTGCTGGCCGTCGGGCTGTGCGTCGTGACGATCGGCTTCGTCGGCGGAATGCCGTTCATCGTGCGCGACCTGACCAGCGTCCTGCGGGACCCGGACTTCGGCCTGCAGGTCCTGAGCGTCCTCGTGGGACCGGTCGTCGTGGGTTCGATCCTCCTCGGGCTCGTCGCCTCGAACTCGCTCGCCCACCCGCACGAGAACCGTTCGACCTCGTTCCGCGTCTTCGCGCTGGCCTGCGTGCTCCTCGGGCTCGCCTGGGTCGCCTACGTGGTCCCGAGCGTCCGGGGCCTCCCCAGCCGCGTCGGCTGGTCCGCCCTCGTGCCGTTCGCGGCGGCGGCCGGGGTCTGCCTCTTCCCGTTCTGGTGGTTCGCCGTGACGGAGGACGAGGCGCTCTCGCCCCGGGTGCGGACCCTCGTGCCGCGCTCGCCGATCCTCGCGGCGATGGAGATCCCGCTTCTGCCCGGCGGGGGGCGCGGGCTCCTCTTCACGCTCCTGCTCTGCGCCACGACGCTTGGTGGCGCCGCGCTCGGCCTCGTCCTCGCGGACGCGTGGGGATCCGCATACGACCGCTCCTGGATCGTCGCGCTCGGCCTCTGGGGCTACGTCCTCCTCTACGCGGGGCTCGGACGCATCCTCCGCGGGCGGCTTCCGCGCGGGTCGCGCGGCACGGTCGTCGCCCGCGTCGCGATGCCGCTGATGATCGGCATCCTCGCCCTGCTGCCCGTCGTGGTCGACCTGATCGTCCGGGGGCGCTCGTGGGAGTGGACGCCGATGCACGTGCTGTCGCCCGTGAGCACGATCGACCATGCGTTGCGCGGTGCCAGGTCCGGCCGCGGGGGCCCCGCCCTGTACTCCGGCGTGGACGAGGCGTACGGATGGCTCGGCGCGGTCACGGTCCTGGTCCTCCTCGTGAACGTGCCCGCGATGATCCGCGGGGCGGTGGAGGTCATGAGGGCTTCCCGGATCCGCCGTGCCCGCCCGCGCTGACCTGGCCGCTGCCTGCGCCGCCTGGCGGCTGCGCCTCCCCTCGCTCCCCGCCTTCGGCGCGAGCGGAGAGCGGCTCGGGCGGGGCACGGGCTCCTCGCTCGAGTTCACGGACTTCCGCGAGTACGTGCCGGGAGACGACCTTCGGCACGTGGACTGGCGCGCCTACGCCCGTACCGACGCGCTCCACGTCCGCCTCTTCCGCGAGGAGGTGGCGCCGCACCTCGACATCGTCCTCGACGTGTCGGCGTCCATGGGGGTGACCGACGCGAAGTCACGCGCGGCGCGGGACCTCGCCGAGGCGTTTCGCCTCTGGGCGGCCGACGGCGGAACCCGGGCGCGCTGCCTCGCCGCGGGCGGCGACGAGGTCCTCGACCCCGAGTCGCTCACGTTCACCGCCGACGCCGCGGGCGAGGGCAGCGCGCGCCTCGGACTCGTCCCGACGCGACCGCTGCGTCCGCGGGCTTTGCGCGCCGTCGTCTCCGACTTCCTCTGGGAGCGCGACCCGGCGCCCGATCTCCGCCGGCTCGCCGCCGGCGCGGCGCACCTCTACGTGGTCCATCTCCTCGACCCGTGGGAGGCCGACCCCTCCGCCGAGGGCGCGCGGACGCTCGTCGACGTCGAGCAGGGGGAGCGCCTCGAGTTGGAACTCGACGCCGCGACCGTCGCCGGCTACCGCGACCGCCTCGGCCGACTGCGGGACGACGTCGCCCGGGCCGTGCGGGCCGCGGGGGGCACGTATGCGCTCGTGCTCGCGGCGCCCGCCGCGCGGATGTTCCGCGAGGCGCTGGCGCCGCAGGGCGTCATCGAGCCCTCGTGAGCCTCTCGTTCGCCCATCCCGCCTGGCTCCTCGCGCTGCTCGCGGTGCCGGTCGTGATCGTCCTCCATCTCCTGCGGCGTCGTCAGCCCGAGCGCCCCGTCGCCGCGCTGTTCCTCTTCCGCGGCGTCGCACGGGCCGCCGAGGGCGGGCGTAGATGGGCGCCGCTTCGACGCTCGGCGTCCCTGTTCCTCGAGTGCGCGGCCGCCACGCTCCTCGCGCTCGCGCTCTCGGGCCCGAGGCTCTCGGAGGCCGCGCCCCCCGCGCACCTCGTCGTCGTGCTCGACGCGACCGCGTCCATGGGCGCCGTCGGCGTCCCGGAACGAGCACGCGACGTCGTCCGGACGCGCCTCGACGATCTTCCCTCGGACGCGCAGGTGACCCTGCTCGCGACCGGTCGCCGCCCCGACGTGCTGCTCGGTCCCCGGGCCCCCGCGGCGGCCGCGCTCGCGGCCCTCGACGCGTGGGGCGCGAAGCGGCCGTCGGCCGACCCCGCGCCCGCCCTGGACCTCGGCCTCGACCTCGCCGCGCCGGGCGACGTCCTCCTCTACGTCACCGACCGCGAGGAGCCCACGACCCCCGCGCCCTACGAGGTGCGCGCGGTGGGCGAGGCGCGGCCCAACGCGGCGGTCGCGTCCGTGCGGCGCGTCGCGTCCGGCGAGGAGGAGACCGTGTACGTCGACCTCGCCGCGTGGGGCAGCGGCCCGGTCGCGACCGAGGTCGTCGTCGAGGTCGGGCGCGACGCGCGCCGGCGCGAGGTCGCGCGCGCGCCCGTGCGCCTCGAGCCCGGGAAGACGACGCGCTGGTCCGTCGCGGTCCCCAGGAGCGACCTCGACGTCCGGGTCCGCCTCGCACCCGACGCGCTCGCGATCGACGACGAGGTCGTCGTGCCGCCCGAGCCGCGCCGCCCCGTGGCGTTCGCCTCGACGCTCGGCGAAGCGACCGACGCCGGGCTCGGCCTCGACCGCATCGCGCGCGCCGTACCGGACCTCGCGCGCGTGGAGGACGTCGGACAGGCCGACCTCGTCTTCGCGCGCGACGGGGCCGAGGTCGCGACGAGCGCCGTGCGCGTCGTCGTCGCGACGCCGGGAACCGAGCGCGACGCATGGATCGGGCCCTTCCTGGTCGAGCGGCGCCACCCCGTCGTGCGGGGCCTGACGCTCCAGGGAGTCGTGTGGACGGCGGGTCGCGGCCCGCTGCCCGGGCGCGCGCTCGTCTCCGCGGGCGAGCAGGCGCTCCTCGCCGAGGAGGAGACTCCGCTCGGCGTCCGTTACTGGTGGAACCTCGACATCGCCCGCACGAACCTCGCGTCCACGCCCGACGGCCCGATCCTGCTCGCCAACCTCGTGGAGGCCGTGCGGACGCGGCGCCCCGGTCCGACCTCGGCGACGGTCCCGCTCGACGGCGTGATCGAGTACCGCCACGCGGGACCGGCGGAGGCCGTCGCGACGTGGCGGTTCGAGACGCCATCGCGTCGCCAGGAGGCCGTCCATGGATGGCGTTCCTTCACGTGGGAGCCGGATGAACCGGGGATCCACCGACTGCTCGACGGCGAGCGGGAGATCGCGCGCTGGTCGGTGCCCTTCGACGACGCACGCGAGTCGGACCTGACGGGCGGGGCGACGCTCGTGCGCCCCGCGACCGGCTCCGCGGGGGGGCGCGGCCGCGCGGTCGAGGGACCGGGCGAGGGCCTCGCGCGCGCCTTGCTGTTCCTGCTGCTGCTCGTCGTGGCGGCCGACTGGTGGGTGCTCGCCCGCGGCCGGCGCACCCCGAGGGCGGCGCGATGATCCGCTTCGCCCACCCCGAGGCCTTCCTGCTCGTGCCGATCGTCGCGTTGCTCCTCGCGCGGCGGCTCCTCTCGACGCCGCCGGCGACGGTCCTGCGCGTCCTCGTCCTTCTGCTCGTCGCAGGGGCGCTCGCCGGCCCCTACGTCGAGGCGTACGCGCCCGGGCGCGACCTCGTGCTCGTGGTCGACCGCTCCCGCTCGGTGCCCGACGCGGTGCGGGCCACCGTCGACGAGGTGGCCGACCGCGTGGCCGAGGAGGCGACCGCGGGCGACCGCGTCGCACGCGTGGACGTCGGGCGCGAAGCGCGGGTCGTCGACGCCCCGCGGGAGGGATGGACGCGGACGCACTCCGCGTCGACCGTCGACCCTGACGGCACCGATCTGGCGGGCGGCATCGACGCGGCCCTCGGCCTGATCCCGCCCGGCCGTCAGGGGTCCGTCCTCCTCGTCTCCGACGGCGAGGCGACGGGCGGCGACGCGGAGGCCGCGGCCCGCCGCGCGGCCCGCCGCGGCGTGCGCGTGGACGTCGTCCCGCTCCGGCGCGCGGGCGCGTTCGACGCCGCCGTCGACGAGTTGACGCTCCCCGCCGACGCCGCGGTGGGGGAGCCGTTCCAGTTCTCGGCGTGGGTGCGGGCGGACCGCCCCTTCGAGGGGACCTACCGACTGCGCCGCGACGGCGCGCTCGTGGCGGAGGGCCGTCGAGCGTTCCGTCGTGGCCTCGAGCGCCTCGTCTTCCGCGACGTCGTCGCCGAGCCCGGCGTCCACGAGTACACCCTCGACCTCGAGACCGGCGGGGACCGCGTGCCCGAGAACGACCGGGCTCGCGCGGTCCTGCGCGTCGAGGGCGCCTTTCGCGTCCTGTGCGTCACGCCGCAGGGGCGCGAGGACCGGCTGACGCGGAGCCTGCGCGCGGCGGGGCTCGACCTCGTCGTCGCGGCGCCCGAGGCCGCTCCCCTGACGCTCGACGCGCTCGACGGGTTTCGGGCCGTGGTGCTCGAAGACGTGCCCGCCCCGGACCTTCCGCCGGGCGGGCTCGCGGCGCTCGCGCGCTGGGTGACCGACTTCGGCGGCGGGCTGCTCATGACCGGCGGCCGCGCGTCCTATGGCCCCGGCGGCTATCACCTCTCGCCCGTGGAGGAGGTGCTCCCCGTCTCCCTCGAGATGCGGGCGGAGCACCGCAAGTTCGCCCTGGCGATGGCCATCGCGCTCGACCGCTCCGGCTCCATGAGCGTCGACGTCGGGGGCGGGTTGAAGAAGATGGACCTCGCGAACCAGGGCACGTGCGCCGCCGTGGAGATGCTCAACGCTTCGGACTCCGTCGCGGTCATCGCCGTGGACTCGCAGGCGCATCTGGTCGTGCCGATGGGACCGGTCTCGGACCGCGCGTCGATCCTCGCCCGGGTCCGGTCGATCGAGTCCATGGGCGGCGGCATCTTCGTCGAGGAGGCCATCGAGGCGGCCGCGGGCCAGCTCTCCGTGGCCCGCCAGGGGACCCGGCACATCCTGCTGTTCGCCGACGCCGCCGACAGCGAGGAGCCGGGCGACTACAAGGCGCTCGTCCCGGCGCTCCGCAAGGCGGGGGTCACGCTCTCCGTCATCGGGCTCGGCTCGGACAAGGACTCCGACGCCGCGCTGCTCCGCGAGATCGCGACCCTTGGCGGCGGCCGATGCATGTTCGTCGCCGACGCGGCCGAGCTTCCGCGTGCGTTCGCGCAGGAGACGATCCAGGTGGCGCGCTCCGCCATGATCGAGGAGCCGTGCGCCGTCGAGGTGCTGCCCGACGTCCTCGCCGTCGGCGCGCTCGCGGGCACCACGTTCCCCTCCGTCGGCGGCTACACGATCGCCTACCTGCGGCCGACCGCCCGCGCGGGCCTGCGCACGCAGGACGAGCAGCGCGCGCCGCTCCTCTCCTTCTGGCAGCGGGGCCTCGGCCGCGCGGCCGCCTTCCTCGGGGTGGCCGACGGTCCGCTGTCCGGCGGGCTGGCCACGTGGGAAGGGTACGGCGACCACTTCTCGACGCTCGTGCGCTGGGTGGCGGGGAGCGAGGCCTCGGACGCGGTCTTCGCCGAGGCGGCGCGGGACGGGCACGAGGGCGTGCTCGCGGTCGAGGTGGAGGAGGGGCGGGAGGATCTCCTCGGCGGGCTCGTCGCGCGGGCCGTGGCACCCGACGGCGGCTCGCGCGTGCTCGACCTGCGCCGCACGGGGGCGCGCACGCTCGAGGCCCGCTTCCCGCTCACGGGCGCCGGCGTCCACCGTCTCTCCCTCGACGCGGGCGACGGACGCTTCCTGCGGGTGCCGCCGCTCGTGCTCCCGTACTCCCCCGAGTTCGCCCCGCGCAGCGACCCGGGCGAGGGCGAGGCGACGCTCGCCCGGCTGGCACGGATCGCGGGAGGCCGGGTGGACCCCCCCGCGGGGACCTTCTTCGAGGGGCCGCGCGCAGGACTCGGCTTCACCTCGCTCCTCCGGTGGTTCGCGCTCGCGGCGCTCGTCGCCCTGCTGCTCGAGATCGCCGTTCGGCGCCTCGGCTGGCAGCCCCGGGCGGGGGCGTGGTGGCGTTCGCTGCGCGCGCGGGCGCCGGCCCTCCGACTTCGCCGGCGCGCCAAGGCCGTCGCGACCGCGCCGAAGGAGGCGGGCGCGGCCGGCTCGCCGGCGACGTCGGAATCCAAGCCCGCCCCGGACTCGCCTCCGGCACCGACGAAGCGCCCTCCGTCGGAGGGCATCGCCGACGTGATCGACCGCGCGACGAAGCGCCGCGATCGGTAGCGAGCCGGGCTCTCCGCCCGCGCGGGTGTCGTGGATGAGCTTCGACCGCATCCAGCGGCCCCTGCCAACGGACGATCTACTCGGGGGTGCGCCGTCCCCTCCACCGACTTCTCGACGCCTGGGCCACCGCGCTGGCGGTCTTCGCACTCGGGGGCGTCCTGAAGGGGGCCCTGCTCGGCGGGGGGAACTGGAACTGGATCTGGATCGCGGGGCCGGGCATCCCATCGGCGATCCTCACGCTGCTCATCGCGGCCTTCGGCGCCGGGCTCCTCGCGCGCCGGCCGCTGCTCGTGGGGGTGAGCCGGGTCGGCGCCGCGCTGCTCGCGGCGGTGGCGCTCGTCGACGGGGTGCGGGCTCTCCTCCTCACGCGCGGTCTCTTCGGTGTCGAGTACGGCTTCCCCATCCCGGAGAGCGTCCTGGCGGCGGCGCTCCTCGCGGTCTTCGCGTGGTCGGGCCCCGCGACCTGGCCGCGGGGTGCGCGCGCCCTGGCGCGCCGGGGGGCGCTCTCCGCCGCGGCCGGGTGCGTCGCGCTCCTCGGCCACGTGGCGATCGTCGGCGCGACGTGCCACGTCGAGCCGGCGGAGGCCGTGGTCGTGCTGGGGGCGCGCGTCCACGCCGACGGCACGGCGAGCGGTGCGCTCGACGATCGGGTCGCGACCGCGTGCGACGTCTATCGCGCCAGCGAGCGGAAGGAAGGCCTCCCCGTTCTCGTGCTCTCGGGCGGTGCCGATGCCGGCGCCTCGGTCACGGAACCCGAGGCCATGTCCCGCCTGTGCCGGGAGCGCGGCATCCCCGTGGACCGCCTGATCCTCGACGAGGAGGGGGTGAACACCCACGGCACGGCCTCCTCCGTCGCACGGCTCGTCGCGAGACACGGCTGGCGCTCGGTCCACGTCGTGAGCCACGACTACCACCTCGCCCGCCTCCAGGTGGCGTTCCGCGAGGTCGGCGTGCGGGCGAACGTCGTCCCCTGCCGCGAGACGCATCCCTGGCCCGGCAAGCCGCTGGCGGTGCTCCGGGAGCTCGCCGCCCTCTCCGTCTACCTGCTCACGTCGCGCGGCTGAGTGCCCGCCTCCGGTCGACGGAGGTGGGGCGCGCCGCACGCTCGTCGTAGACTCGCCTGCGCATGCCGGTGCGCGCCGTCCTCTTCGACCTCGACGACACGCTCTACGACCACACGGAGGCATCCCGGCGGTCCACGGCCGAGGCGATCACCGTCGAGCCGGCGCTCGCGGTCGCGGGCCTCGAGATGGTGCAGGCCGAGAACCTCCGTCTCCTCGAGGTGCTGCACGTCGACGTCGCGGCCGGACGGACCTCTGTCGCCGACGCGCGGGCGGAACGTTGGCGGCGGGTGCTCACGACGTTCGGCGGCAACCCCCGCAACGCCTACGCCCTCGCCGAACGCGCGCGTACGGCGTATCGCGCCTGCGAGGGGCCGGTCCCGGGCGCGGTCGAACTGCTCGACCGGTTGCGCTCCGTTGGTGTCCTCCTCGGCATCGTGTCGAACAACGATGGCGCGGAGCAGCGCGGGAAGCTGCTCCGACTGGGCCTCGCCGCGCGATTCGCCACGGCCGCGTTCTCGGCCGACCACGGGGTGGCGAAGCCCGATCCGCGGTTGTTCCACGTTGCGCTCGCAGGCCTTCAGCTCGAACCGGAGTGCGCGGTCCACGTCGGCGACTCGTGGGAGACGGACGTCCTCGGCGCCCGTGCCGCCGGGATTCGACCCGTCTGGTTCAACCGGTCCTGTCGGCCGTGTGGCGACGCGTCGGCCGTCCGCCAAGTGATCGACTTCCGGCGCCTGGACGAGGCAACGCAGGCGATCCTGGGGGACGTGCAAGGACGGTGACACTCGGCGACGGCGTGGATCTCGGCCGCCGCACCATCGCCTACTTGCGGAGCAGGATCTCGGACGTGAGCTCGGGCACGTCGGGCACCGTCACCTCCGCGGCGTAGCGCCCGCCGTCGATCTCCGTCTCCACGACGTAGGTCCCCGGCTCCTCGTACCCGAGGAGGTCCGGAGGCCGCACGACCAGGCACCACAGCGCCTCGGTGTCGGGCGCGCCGAGGGGCCTGATCTTCAGGAATCCGACGGCGTCGTGGCCCTCGGCTCGGACGTTGGCCAGCCAGCGCACGAGGGGCGGCGGCTCGACGCGGACGTGGACGTCCACGCCGCGGTCCACCCGGACCTCTTCCGTCCCCGGGACGGCGCGCAGGTCGGCCCAGACCGTGGCGGGGGATCGGGGATCCTCTTCGAGGCCGCGTCCCGAGGCGAACGAGGCGGCACGACCGAGGAACGCGACGAGCCAGCGTCCCTCGCGGAGCGTCCGCGCCTTCGCCGTCCCCGAGGACCCGAGCGGAAGGAACCTCCTCTCGCCCCCCTCGTGCACGAGGATGAGTGCGTTCTCCGTCACGCGACGGCCGCGCACGAAGCACTCGGCGGTGAACTGCCCGCCCTCGCCGGGCAGCGCGATGCGCACGCCGTCCACGTCGCGGTCCGCGAGGCGGACTCCGCCCGAGAGCGCCATGGGGCGCTCCGCGTCCGCCTGCCGCACGCCGACGACGTACGTGCCCGGAGGGAGGGGGCCGGCCTCGAAGCGTCCCTCGGCGTCCGTGCGGACCGCGGAGTCGGGCGTGTCCGCCCAACGCGCCATGTCGTCGGGCCGCAGGGGTCCCAGCTCCTGCCGGACCACGAAGACCGCCGCGTCCTCGACGGGCGCGCCCAGGACGTCCACGACCTGGCCGCGGAGGTGACGCGCCGGATGGACGAGGATCGTGCCGAGGTCTGCCTCGCCTCCCTCGGGGACATCGGGGACCGACTCCGGTCCCGCGGGCGCGCAGCCGTCGACGTGCACGACCACGATGTAGGGCGCCGAAAGCAGGGGTCCGATCGTGAAACGGCCGTCCCGCGTGGTGACGGCGCGCGGACCACGCTCGTTCGCGAGCGTGATTGCGATCCACTGCATCGGGTCGTTGGCGCCCCGGCTTCTCCCGATCGGCTCGAGCTCGATCCGAAACTCCTCTACGGGCGTGCCGGTCCCGGCGTGGACCACGCGCCCGACCAGGCGACCGCCGCGCGGGACCTCGACGCGTACCTCGGTCGTCGGCGCGAGCGCGATCTTCCACCGCGGCGGCAGGTCGCCCGCGATCACGCCGACGACGCACGGCCCCGCCGGGACCTCGCGGACGAGAAACCGTCCGTCGGGCCCCGACGTCGTCGTGTGCGCGAGGCCACCGTTCGGACGGGCGACCGCGACGAGCGCCCCGGAAACGGCCGCGCCGGCGGAGTCCACCACGATGCCCGCGACGGACGCGTTCCCGCCCACGGTCACGACGATCGCCTTCGCCTCGTACGCCTCGGACTCCTCGGGGACCGGATCGCTGACCCCACAGGCCCCGGAGGGAGCACGTGCAAGCACGATCGACTCCTTCGGCGAGACGGGTGTGAGCGCGAACGAACCGTCCTCCCCGCTGGTGGTCTCCGCGTCGGCGTCGGGGAATCGCGAGAGGTCGTCGGGCAGGACGCGTCCCGGCAGATCCGGCGCCACTCCTGCGCACACGCGCGCGCCTGCGACCCCGTGCCCGTGGAGGTCCACGACGCGCCCGGCCAACGTGCGCGCCGGCGACAGGGTCGCGGTTCCGAGGTCCGTGACCGAGTGCGGGAGCACGTCCGGCACGCGGACTCGCAGGATGGCCGTCGTCGTCCGCAGGCGAACGCGGTAGCCGTCCGACGGGAGGACTCG
The DNA here is from genome assembly GCA_035537895.1 of Planctomycetota bacterium. Lineage (GTDB taxonomy): Bacteria > Planctomycetota > PLA2 > PLA2 > JAEUHO01 > DATLLK01. The sequence goes on along the minus strand of DATLLK010000469.1, from coordinate 908 downwards.
CTCGAAACGGTAGCGTCCGTCCGCATCGGTCCGGGCGACGAGGGCATCCCATCGTCCGCCGCCCCCGAAGCCGAGCGCCACCGCGATCGGGCGCACGCGGTCCAGCTCCGCCGCGACGCCCTCGATCGGCTGCCCCGCGCCGTCGACCACGCGGCCGTGGACCGTCGCGCCGCGCCGTTCGGGCGCCGTGCCCTCGACGGTGGACGTGAGCGGCTCCGGCGCCACGCCGCCGGCCGACACCGTGCGACGGCGCGCCGGATGCTCACCGCCGGTGCCCGAGAGCAGCGGAGCGTCGTCGTCCGCCGCGGCGAGCGAAGGCGCCGTCACCGCCTCGTCCGCGCCCAGGTCCTCGGGACCGGCTACGATCCACCGGCTCGCGACGAGCGACGCGGCGCACAGGCCGGCGACCGCGAGCACGAGAATCGCGACACGCGCTCGCCTGGATCGCGGCGCGCGCGACATCGGTGTTCCGGGCCTTGTTTCCACGACCTGCATCGGCGCGGACGATCCTAGTCGCCCCCCGATCCCGGGGGTCTCACCAGGCCCCTCGATTCCGGCGCTGCGCCACGTTTGCGGCACGGGCTTCCCGCTCGCGAGCGACGGCTCGCATCGCGCGGTAGGACGACGGTCCCGCGGGCTTTATCTCGCCTCCGCGGCCTTCGCCGCCGCCTTTGCGAGCTGGGTGCGGATGCCCTCCTCGAGCCGAGCGCGTTCGTCGGCGGACCACGACGCCGCCAGCGTGCGCATCCTGGGGATGCTCCCCGTGTCGCCCAGCGCGAGGAGGGACTCGCACGCGCGTTCGATGTTGAGGCGAGTCTCCGGAACCCGCCCGCCGGCGGGTGTACCCGTCGTGCTCGTGAGGACCATCCCCTCCAGCACGCGGCGCAGGAGCGCGACGCTCTCGGGCG
>DATLLK010000468.1:0-4635 GCA_035537895.1 Planctomycetota bacterium | reverse complement strand
GGGCCCAGCGCCGCACGGCGGCCCACGCGGCCGCGGCGGCGAGCGCGAGGCCCGCGAGCCCGACCCATCCCCGCGCCCGCCGCGCCCGCGCGAGGATCTCCGCGGCGAGCACGGCGTCCGTGCGGGACTCGACCTCGACGGCCAGCAGGGGCGCGCCGCCCGGTGGCGCGCCCGCGGGCACGCGGAGGACCCCGTCGGGCGGCGGGGTGCTCAGGGCGTCGGGGTGCACGATGCGGACCGCCCGCACGCGGTGCCGCCGCGCCCAGCGATCCTCGAGCGTCTCCGCCGTCGGGTCGGCCACGTCGCCGTGCCAGCCGAGGAACTCGCATGCGGAGGCGCCGCCGTGCGGGGAGGACTCGTAGAGGACGACCGCGCGACGGAAGGGCCCCGAGTGGTAGACGAAGTCTCCCGTGCGGAACGTGCCGGCCCACGGAGGAGGCAGGTCCTCCGCGTCGCGCGGCGTGACGGGCGTCCCCGCCCAGACCGCGGCCGACGCCGGGTCGCTCCAGGTCAGGCCGTCGATGCGGTGCTCGAGGCGCAGGGCCTCGAGCGCCGCGAAGCGGCGCGCGCGGTCCTCGTCGCCGTCCGCGCCCGCGCGCTCGATCGCCGCGGGCACCTGGGCGAGCGCCGTCCGCATGCGCCCGATGGCGTCGTCGATCCGGGCGGCGACGGCCGCGCCGGCCGCGCGCAGGCGGGCGTCGCGCTCGGCCGCGACGGACCCTCCGCACCCGACGAGCGCCGCCGCGGCGAGGGCGAGCGCCGCGCACGCGGCGCGCCGCAGCGCTGTGACGGCCGCGCTCGGGATCGTGCTCATGGACGGTCCGATGCTACCCGTCGCGGGCGTGCGGCGGGCTCCCCAGATCCGCGATGGATGCCGGCTCCGCCGTGGATGCCGGATCCGCCGTGGACGACGTCCGCTCCGGAAGAGCGTCCCGTCGACTACCCCTCCTTCAAGGCCGTCAGGAACCACCCGTACTCGTCCTTCGCGAGCTTCTTGCGCTCGATCCGGATGCTCAGGGATCCCTCCAGCTCGTCCTCGCCGACGCGGTACGTCATCACGTAGGACCGCGTGATCGCCCACTCGTCGCAGCCCGGGCACTCGTCGGTGCGCTTCACGCTCACGATCTTGCGTTTGGCGAAGTACTGCGTCTTCAACGACTCCGTCGCCTGTTCGCGCGTGTACGGCCCCGAGGTCACGCCCTTCAGGTTGAGGTGGATGCGCGCGTCGCGCCCCTCGGCCATGTGTCGGCACACCTGATCGGCGTCGCCCGCGCGAAAGGCGCCGGCGACCGCGACCAGGACCCGGTCGGCCTCGGCGGGCACTTTCTTGGCACCCGACCGGGCGTCGACGGCGCCGGCGAGCGCCCCGACGGCGACCAGCGCGAGTCCGAGGTGTCCGAGCGAGATGCGCACACAAGTCTCCGGGCCTTCCGGTTGAAACGCAAATCGGGTTCCGCGCGGTCCTCGCCACCGACTTTCGGCATAACCGTAGTGGATGTAGCGGGTTGCGTCGATGTGGCCCCGCGGAGGCGCCGGCCGGGCCGACGCCCCGCGGGGACACGGCGACCACCCTGGGGGACGGCGGGCCGCTTCCGCCGGGTCACTTCAGCCCGTACCGCTCGATCTTCTTGTAGAGGTGCGACCGCTGCATGCCGAGGGACTCCGCGGTGCGTTTCACGTTCCACTCGTTTTCGGCCAGCTTGTGCTGCAGGAAGAGCTTTTCCGACAGGTCCTTGAACTCGTCGAACGTGGCGCACGCCGTGAACAGGTCGACGCCGTCCGGAGTCGGGCGCATGCCCGCCACGGAGGGCCCGAGGAGCCCCGCCACCTCCGGCGCGTCGAAGACGTCCCCGTCGAGCAGGATCAGCGCCCGCTCGACGAGGTTGCGCAGCTGCCGGACGTTGCCGGGCCACGGCTGGGTGCGGAGGAAGTCGAGGGCCTTCGGGGTGAACTCGGGCAGGGGCGCCCGCCCGTGGGCCTGGGCCGCCTCGGCGAGGAAGCTCTTGGCGAGCAGCGGGACGTCGGCGCCGCGCTCGCGCAGCGGCGGCACGTCCACGGGCACGACGGCGAGCCGGTAGTAGAGGTCCTCGCGGAACTGGCCCTCGGCGACCGCCTTGCGCAGGTCCTTGTTCGTGGCGCTGATCACGCGCACGTCCACCTTGATCTGGACGCCTCCGCCGCCGACGCGCTGCAGGAACTGCTCCTCGAGGACGCGCAGCACCTTCGTCTGCATGTCGAGGGGCATGTCCCCGATCTCGTCGAGGAACAGCGTCCCGCCGTCCGCCTGCTCGAACTTGCCCTTCTGGCGGTCGACCGCCCCCGTGAACGCGCCGCGCTCGTGCCCGAACAGCGTGCTCTCGATCAGCTCGCGCGGGATCGCGCCGCAGTTGACGGCGACGAACGGGCCGTTCGCCCGCGGGCTCATCTCGTGCACGAGGCGAGCCACCAATTCCTTGCCCGAGCCGTTCTCGCCCTGGATCAGGACGCGGGCCGGGGTGGGGGCGACCTTCGCGATCACCTCGCGCAGGTGCCTCATCGCCGGGCTGTCGCCGAGCATCCGGCCCGCCGTGTCGGAGAGCCGCACGCGAAGGGCGGCGTTCTCGCGCGAGAGCCGGTGGAAGTCGCGCGCCTTGCGGACCTTGAGCAGCACGACCTCGCGGTCGAGCGGCTTCTCGACGAAGTCGAACGCGCCCCGCTTGGTGGCCTCGACGGCGGTCTCGAAGGTCGCGTGCCCCGAGATCACGACCACGGGCAGGTCGGGGCGCACCTTCTGGACGTCGCCGAGGACCTCGAGCCCGTCCCGTCCGGGCATCTTGATGTCGAGGAAGAGCAGGTCGATCCCGGGGTCCTGCTCGACGAGGGAGAGGGCCGTCTTGCCCTCGGGCGCGGTCAGGACGTCGTGGTGCTCGTACCGGAGGATCAGGCCCAGGCTGTCGCGGATGGCCGACTCGTCGTCGACGATGAGGATCTTCACGAGGGGGGGTACCGCCGTCCGGGGAGCGCGGCAGTCTACGGGAGGCCCCACCCGATCGAGGGCTCCGAGATGCCCCCCGGTCGTCCCCGAACGGACGGCCTCTTCCACCGCCCGCGGATGGCGTTGGAATGGGGGCATGGATCCCGAACGCGCCCCCCGGACCCCGGCCGACGACGTGCCGGAGGCGGTCGCGGATCCGCGCGCCGTGCGCCGGTCCGACGACGACCTCCTCGTCCGCGCCGGACAGGGCGACGTGGACGCGTTCGCGACCCTCGTCGCGCGCCACCAGGGCGCCGTGTATCGCTACTGCTGGCGCGTCTTCCGCAACCACCACACGGCCGAGGACCTCGCGCAGGAGTTCTTCGTCAAGCTGTTCCGCCACGCGGCCCGCTACGTCCCCGCCGGCCACTACACGACGTACATGTACCGGATCCTCACCAACCTCTGCTTCGACGCGCTGCGGCGGCGCAAGCGCCGGCGCCGGACGGAGTCCTCCGAACTCGACCCCGTCGCGAGCGAGGGGACGGAGCTCGAGCCCGTGGAGGCGCCGACCGACTTCGACGCGCGCCTGCGGCACGAGGAGGCGAAGGACCTCGTCCACGAGGCCGTGGCGGCGCTGCCCGTCGAGGTGCGCAAGGCCGTCGAGCTGCGCGAGTTCGAGGGCCTGCCGTACCGCGAGATCGCGCGCGTCCTCGACTGCTCGCCCAACGAGGTGAAGGTCCTCCTGCACCGGGGACGCAAGCTCCTCGCGCGCTCGCTCGCGTCCACGCCCGTCGGCCGCCAGTTCGGCCTCGGCGGAGGCGGACGATGAAGCTCAACCGCCGTCCCGAGCCGTCGCCCTACGAGACGGGCACGTGGGGCACGCCCGAGCGTCCCTGCCCCTCGGAGCACACGCTGGCCGCCCACGTGGACGGCGAGCTGCGGGGCGCGGCCGCGCGCGAGGTCGAGTCCCACCTCGACGCCTGCGCCGCCTGCGCCTCCGACCACCGCCGCCTCGAGGGCCTCTCGGGCCTCCTCCGCGCATGGGAGCAGGGACCGGGCTCGGTCGGACCGCCCCCGCGGCTCCTCTCGCGCGTCCTGCGCGACGTCGCGCCCGGCGCGGGGGTGCTCCGCCTCGAGACGGTCCGCGCCGGCCGGCGCGCGTGGGCGGCGGCGGCCGCCGCCCTGCTCGCGATCGCGGGCGGCGCCGCGCTCGGCGCCTCCGGCGCGCACGAGGCGCGGCCGACGGCCGCGTTCGAGCCCGTCGCGCGGGTGCACGCCTTCGTCGCGCCCGACGTGACGCGCACGCCGGGCCTCGTGACGCCCGCGCCGGCCGCGCACGTCGCGACACCCGTCCTCGACCGGGCGCCCGCGCGGCTCCTCGACGGCACGCTCGCGGCCGTGCCCGAGCCGGTGTTCCACGACACCGCGAGCGTCGAGGCGGTGGCCGCCCTGCTGCCGCACGTGGCGACCCAGCGTCGGCTCGGCGAGGCGCTCTGCGTGGTGGACGGTCGCGCACTGCCCGCGTGGGCCGTTCCCGCCTGGGCGCAGGCACGCCGGGCCGACGACCTCCTCGCCGAGCGCGCGCAGAGGCTCGGCGAGACGCGCACGCGCGACCCGCTGGCGTCCGGGCGCGCGCTCGCCGACGTGCTGCCGCTGCCCGCGCCCGCGGGCGTCGCCTC
>DATLLK010000467.1:0-9452 GCA_035537895.1 Planctomycetota bacterium | reverse complement strand
GGCGGCTGGTTCCAGCGCTTCACGATCCCGCACCCGCGGCTCGCCCCGGGCAACCGCCTCGAGGCGACCGCCGACGGGAAGGCGCGCGACCTGAAGCTCGAGACCGACTGGAACCCGTGCTCGGTCAGCCCGTCGGCGTCGGCCGAGGGCCGACTCGTCTTCGCCGGCTACGGCATCGCGCGCCCGGACCGCTCGTACGACGACTTCGCCGGGATCGACGTGAAGGGCAAGGTCGTCCTCGTCATCCGGCGCCAGCCGTGGGCGGGGGCGCCGTCCGAGCACGCGACCTTCCTGAGCAAGCTGGGCCAGGCGAGGGAGCACGGGGCGGCCGCGCTGCTGCTCGTCAACGACGCGAAGACGGCCGATGCGACGGGCGACCGTCTCCTCCACTGGAGCGCGCCGGTGGGGCCGGCGCCGGGCGGGGCGGGCCTGATCCCCTTCGCCTTCGTGCGCCGGGGGACGGCCGCCGAGCTCCTGCGCGCGGGGGGGCTCGACCTCGACGCCCTGGAACGCGGCATCGCGGGCGCGGAGGGTGGCCCGAAGCCGGCCTCCGCCGAAGCGCGCGGCGTGGACGTGCGGATCACGACCGGGTTCGAGAAGGCCCGCGCGAACAACGCGCGCAACGTCGCCGGGCTGCTCGAGGGCTCCGACCCCGGCTGCAAGGACGAGATCGTCATCCTGGGCGCGCACCACGACCACGTGGGGCGGGGCTGGGCGGGCTCGGCCGCCCCGCGCGAGGCGGGCTCGATCCACCCGGGCGCCGACGACAACGCGTCGGGCACGGCGGCCCTGCTCGAGATCGCGGAGGCGCTCGTCGCCGCGGAGAAGCGCCCGCGCCGGTCGGTGCTCTTCCTCTCGTTCTCGGGCGAGGAGCTGGGGCTCCTCGGTTCCCTCCACTACGTGAAGGAACCGCTGCTGCCGCTCGCGACGACGGTCGCGATGGTGAACTGCGACATGGTCGGCCGCTACGACGCCAAGCGCACCCTCGAGATCGGCGGCGTCGGCACTGCGGCGGGGCTCAAGGACCTCGTCGCGACGTTGAACGCCCCGTACGACCTCGAGCTCTCCTGGGATCCCCAGGGCCTTGCGCCGAGCGACAGCACCTCCTTCTTCCGCAAGAGGATCCCGGTGCTCTTCTTCTTCACGGGCATCCACCCCGAGTACCACACGCCGCGCGACACGTGGACGACGCTCAACTACGAGGGCGGCGCGAAGGTCGCCTTGCTCTGCCGCGACGTCGTGCGCGAGATCGCCGATCGCAAGGAGCGCCTCGCCTACACCGACCCGCCCAAGGTCGTGGGCGGGCGCGCGATCCTCGGGATCACGCCCGGCCCGGGTGCGGACGGGGACGGCGTCACGATCGCGGAGCTCCCGGAGGAGGGGCCCGCGGCCGCGGCGGGCCTTCGCGAGGGGGACGTGATCACGGCGATCGGCGCGGTGCTCACGCGCGACGTGCGCGACCTGCGCAAGGCGCTCGCGAGCCACAAGCCGGGCGACAAGGTCCTCGTCAAGGCGATGCGCAACGGGGCCGAGGTGTCCGTCGAGGTGACCCTGGGGAGCGGCGGACGATGAAGCTCCAGGTCGCACGCGTGGCGGTCCCCGTCCTCGGCGCCGTGTGCCTCGCCGGCACGGCGTACGGCATCGTTCGGGTGCACCTGGGCGACGAGATGGAGCGGTTCCGCCGCGAACTGCGCGAGGCGTACCCCGAGGCCGAGCTGGCCGGCACGGGACCCGTCACGCGCGCCGCGGCGCGGGCAATCCGCGCCTACCTCGGAGGGGGGCCCGACCCGCGCGTGCGGGTCGTCCTCCCCGAGGACGGGTTCTCGGCCCGCGTCTGGCGCGAGATCGCGCGGATCCCCCGCGGGGAGGTCCGCACGTACGCGCGGGTCGCGAAGGCGGTGAGGAAGCCGTCGGCCTGCCGGGCCGTCGGCCAGGCCTGCGGGCGAAACCCGGTGCCCCTCGTCGTGCCCTGCCACCGCGTGGTCGCGACCGGCGGCCGACTCGGCGGGTTCTCCGGCGACCTGCGCTGGAAGCGCAAGCTCCTCGAGCTCGAAGGCATCCGCTTCCGCGACCCGGAGTGACGACGCGGGGGTCTACGTCGCGACGAGCAGGACCTTGCCGACGTTCTTGCGGTCGTGCAGGTAGCCGTGGGCGTCCGCGGCGCCCTTGGCCGTCAGCGGGAACGTCGTCGCGATGACGGGGGCGATCTCCCGCGCGGCGGCCTTGCGCACCAGCTCCGCGAGGCCCTGGCGGACGAGGTCCCGCTCCTCGAACAGGTGGGCGAGGTTGAGGCCGTGGAGGCCCACGTTGCGGTTCATCAACGCGATCGGGTTGACCTTCGACTTCGAGAGGTAGGTCGTCGCGGCGTGCCAGAGGTTGCGCTTGCGCCCCGAGACCAGCGTCGAGAAGCCGTAGCACACGATGCGACCGAGCGGGGCGAGCAGGCGCAGGCCCTTCTCGAAGGAGTCCGGCCCGAGGGGGTCCAGGATCAGGTGGAACCCGCCGCCGCGCAGTGCCTCGCGCAACGCCGGCTCGTAGTCGCCCGTCCGGTTGTTGACGGCGCGCACGACCCCGCGCGACTCGAGGTAGCGGCACTTCTCGTCCGACCCCGCGGTGGCGTAGACCTCGACACCGAGGGGGCGCGCGAGGTCGAGGGCGGCAAGCCCCACCCCGCCCGCGCCGCCGTGGACCAGGACGCGCTCGCCCTTCCTCGCGTTCCCGACGTGGACGAGGGCAAGGTGGGCCGTCAGGTAGTTCACGGGCAGGGCGGCCGCCGTCTTCGTGTCGAGCGACTCGGGGAGGGGGGCGACGCAGTAGGAGGGGATCCGCACCCGGTCGGCGTAGCCCCAGAAGCGCGTGACCGCGACGACGCGCGTGCCCGGCGTGAGCGCGGGGTCGGCCTTCGCCCCCGCCTCCTCCACGACCCCCGCGACCTCGTAGCCGGGCGCGTAGGGGAGCGGCGGCGCGTCGGGATAGAGGCCGACCCTCCCCATCAGGTCCGCGAAGTTGACCCCGGCCGCCTCGACCCGCACGCGGACGTCCTGGGGCGCGAGCCGCCGATCCTCCACCTCCCGATCCTCGAACACTTCCGGGGGGCCGTTCTTCGGGATGACGATGGCGCGCATGGTCGGCCGAGGATACCCGCGGCGCGAAGCAGCGGCTGACCTCCTGAGTGGGGCCCGCTGCGGGGCCTGAGCGAGGCTCGCTTCGAGCCGAGTCGAAGGGAGTGGGGCCCGCTGCGGGCCCCGAGCGAGGCTCGCTTCGAGCCGAGTCGAAGGGCATGGTAGTAGGGTCGTCGGGAGGACCGGACCGTGGATCGCCGCGCCGTCTACCTCGGGTTGATGCTCTTCGCGGCCACCGTGCTGACGATCTGGGCGGGCTATCTCATCCTCGCCCCGTTCATCGTCCCGATCGCGTGGGCCCTCTGCCTCCTCACGGTGACGGCGCCCCTCTACCACCGCCTCGCCTCCTGGTCGGGCAAGCCCCGGCTCGCGGCCCTGGCGATGACGCTCGCCGTCGCGCTCGTCGTCGTGATCCCGGTGATGTTCGTCGGCAGGGCGGTCGTCACGGAGGCCCTCGAGCTCGCGCGCAGCGCCGAGGAGGAGAAGAAGACCCCCGCCGAGGACAAGACCGGCGACGCCTGGCACGACTTCTTCGCCGAGCACCCCAAGTTCGACCGCGTCCGCGCGAAAGTCGACGAACAGCTCGAGGCGATGGCCGGCACGAACCTGTGGGAGATCAAGAACGCCGCCCAGCGTCAGCTCTCGCAGCCCTTCGCCAAGGGCGCGGTGGCCGTGCTCCAGAGCCTGTTCACGGTGCTGTTCGGCTTCGTGATCATGCTCGTCACCCTGTACTTCCTCTTCCGGGACGGGGCGGCGATCCTGGCCTGGGCGTTCGACGTCACGCCGCTGCCCGAGGACGAGGCGCGGATGATGCTGCAGACGCTCCGCAGCACGGCGTTCGCGGCGATCGTGGGGGGGCTCCTGACGGCCCTGATCCAGGGGGCCCTCGGAGGCATCGGGTTCTGGATCGCGGGGGTCGGAGGCGCCGCGCTGTGGGGCGCCGTGATGGCCGTCCTCTCGCTGCTCCCCTTCGGCGGGTCCGCGTTCCTCTGGCTGCCCGTCGCCCTCTACATGCTCGCGACCGGGGAGACCTGGCAGGGCGTCTTCCTGCTCGTGTGGGGGGTGGTCGTCGTCGGCTCCTCGGACAACCTGCTCCGTCCCTGGCTCATGCGGCGGGTCGGCGCCGCGGACATCCATCCCCTCCTGCTCTTCTTCGCCGTCCTCTCCGGCATCGGCGTCTTCGGCTTCAGCGGAATCGTCTTCGGGCCGCTGCTCGTGGCCGTCGTCCTCGGAGCGCTGCGGATCTACCGCGACCACTTCGGGCGCGCGGCCGTCGCGCGACGCAAGGCGGCGAAGGCGGCCGCGCCAGCCGAGGCGGCTGCCACCGACGCGTGACGGCGGGCCGGGCGGAATCGGCTACTTCGGCTCTTCGCGCCCCAGCTTCTTCGCGAGGCGCTCGGCGTCGCCGCGGCACGTGGCGCGGAAGGTCTCCTGGGGCTCGCCCGATTCCGTCTTGATGCCCTCCGCGCAGGCGAGCGCGAGGTCGAGGGCCTCGTCGTGCCGCTCCGCCGTGTCAAGGACCTTCATCAGGTTCGTGTAGGCGTCCCAGTAGCCGTCCTCGGTCCACTCGAGCGCGGCGCGGTAGTACTTCTCCGCCTTCCGCAGGTCCTCGACGGGCGGGTAGTAGTGGAACATCAGCCCCGTGTCGTTGAGGACCTGGGCGTAGGCGTGCCGGTCGCGGTAGGGGACCGTCTGCAGGTAGCCGGGCTGGAACTCGCCGATCAGCTCGGAGGCCGCGACGTAGTGCGCGACGCAGGCGTCGAGCAGCGAGCGCTCCTTCTTGCCCGTGCGGTCGTAGGCCTCGCGCAGGAAGAACGCCACGTTGTTGCGCGCAGAGTAGCTCTTGGGCGCGAGCGCGATGATCTCGTCGAACCTGGCGAGGAGCGCCTTCGCCTTGCCGACGTCGCCCACCGCCTCCGACGACTTCTCGAGCAGGGGCTGGGTCAGCTGGTCGACCGCCGCCTGGAACTGGGCATGCGTCGGATCGGCCTTGAGCGAGGCCACGTAGGCCTTGCGCGCGCCCTCCGCGTCGCCGCGCTCGCGCAGGATCTCCCCGATCGCGTACCAGCCCAGCGCGGGGTGCCTGGACGCCGCGACGAAGCCGCGGTAGGCCTTCTCCGCCTCCTCGCCCTTGCCCTGCGACTGCAGGGAGTAGCCCTGGTAGTAGAGGACCACCGGCGTCGTCGAGCGCTCCTTCGCGAGCCTGGCGAGGAGCGCCGCCCACCCCTGGCTGTCGTTCGCGTGGAGCGCGGACAGGCCCCGCATGGGGAGGTCGCTCTCCCCGTCGATCGCCAGCGCCTTCAGGTAGGCGTCGAGCGCGATCGCCTTCTGCGCGGGGTCGACCTGCATCAGGTACTGGGCCGAGTAGCCGAGCTTCATCCACGCGTCGAAGCGCGTGGGGTCGCCCTCGACCGACGCCGTGAGGGAGGCGAGCGCCCCCTGGAAGAGGGCCTTCACGCGCTCGTCCATGGTCGGCGTCTGCCGGAAGGCCTGGGTCGCCTCGTCGTAGCGGAGGACCCCCTTCCAGTAGAGGGCGAGCGGCGCCTTCGGCTTCTTCGCGAGCAGCGCGTCGAGCGTCTCGGTGCCGCGCGCGTAGTCGGCCCCGAGGTAGTACATCCGTGCCAGCCCGACGGCGGCCTCCTCGTCGGCCGCGTCGGCACGGAGCAGGCGCGCGAACTGGTCCTGCGCATCGGCGCGGAACCGCTCGTCGTCGACCGACCGCGCGAGGAAGAGGTTGCCGAACGCGAGACGAACCTCGCGGTCGTCGGCCTTGGCCCGCAGCGCGTCGCCGAGCAGCGCGGTCGCCCGGTCGTAGCGGTCGTAGAGGCGGCCCTCGGTCGTGGCGCGAGCCAGGCCGAGCAGCGCCGCGCGGTCGCCGGAACTCGTCGCGAGGGTCTTCTGGAACTCGTCGGCCGCCTCGGCGTGACGCCCCTCGGCGAGGAGCTTCGTCCCCTCCGCGGTGCCGGCACGTGCGGGTGCCGCGAGGAGCAGGAGAGCGAGCGTGACGGCGGCGCAACGGGCGCTACGCATGGGAAACCTCGGGGGGAGTGCGGGCACCCGTCGTCCCGTGGCCGGGCGCGGGCCTGTGAGGGGCCATCGTGACCCAAACCCGTGGTCCCGCAAGGCTTTGCGGCGACGCGACGGGGCCGGAGACGACGGCCGTTCTCGCCGGAGGCGCACACGCCGTGCCTCGCATCGCACGGGACAGCGTCCCCCTGAAACCGTCCCCCACAAACGACGCGGGCGCGGGGGAAGACCCCCGCGCCCCGTGCGCCCAGGCCGTGATGGCGAAGGCGTGCGGCGGGACGTGCCCGCGATACGGCGTACGCCTATCGACGCGCCTTCTTCTTCGCCTTCTTCTTGGTCTTCTTCTTGGCGGCTTTCTTCGCCATCGTCCTGCCTCCATATGCTCGCGCGTCGCGCGAGCGTGCCTCGAATCTTCGGCGACCGTCGTTCGGGAGGGACGCGTGTGCGCGCCATGCGCGCCGCGTGTCTCGCTCTGTCCCCGAGACGACGACCGCTCGCACTCCTCACTGTAGCCATGACGAATCCGAAACGTGCAAACCTTTTTTTCATTCGCACCCCGATCCCGTCGCGCGTCGCTCGTCGCGCGTCCGTAGAATCCGCGCGTCATGGGCGTCCGACTCCTGCTCGATCGCGCTCTCGCACCCGCGCTCTCCGCGGCGGGCATCAACTCGGCGGACGCCGTCGCGCGCATCGGTGGCGATCCCGACGCGACGAGCCTCGTGACCGTCGTCGACCTTCCCGTCGAGGGGACCGTCGGGCGCTTTCACCTCAAGCGCTACCGCTACCCCGACTGGAAGAAGAGCCGCGGCCTCCTCGGACGCGGCACGCTCTTCGGCACGGCGCCCGAGATCCGCGAGTTCCGAAACCTCGCGTTCCTTCGTGAGAAGGGCATTCCCGCCGTCCGACCCATCGCGGCCGCCGCGGCGACGGGCGGGGGGCGGCTGCTCTGGCACGCCCTCCTGACCGAGCACGTTCCCGACGCCATCGACCTCGAGCGCCGCCTCGCCATCCCGGGCGACCCCGTGCGCGACGACCGTCTCGTTCGCCGCCGCGTCGCCGAGCTCCTCGGGCGCAACATCCACCGCATGCACTCGGAGGCGTTCGTCCACCGCGACCTCTTCACGCGCAACGTCCTCGTGCGGGTGGACGAGGACGGGCCCACGGTGTGGTTCTGCGACTGCCGTCGCGGGGGGCCGCCGTCGTTTCGTGCGAAGCCCCTGCACGACTTCGCCACCCTGGACCTCGGGCTCGTGAAGCCGTGGCCCCGCACGGACCGCGTCCGGGTGCTGCGCGCCTACGCGGGGCCCGAGGGGTCGCTCGCTTCCTGGGCCCGCGACATCGCGAAGCGCCGCGACCGCCTCGCGCGCTGACCCCCGTCGTCCGGGCGTCCCCCCCGCCCGGTACCGTCCGGCCATGAGCTTCGCCCTGCGCTCGCTCTCGGCCCGGCGGTACCGGGTCGAGGGGAGCCTCCCCACGGTCCACGACGCAGACTTCGCCCGCCGGCTGACCGACCGGAAGTTCCAGCCGCTCGCTCCCCTGGAGGAGCGCGCCTTCGGCTGGGTCAGCGCCGACAACTGCCTCGACGCGCGCTTCACGGCCGGCTCGGTCGCCCGGGGGCCGTGCGCGGTCTTCGCGCTGCGCGTGGACCGCCGTCGCGTCAACTCCCGGCTCCTGCGGGCGATGCTCGACCTCGAGCTGCGCGGCCGGAAGAAGGACGCCGAGGCCACCGCCGAGGGCGCGCCCGCCCCGCGGCGCGGCACCCGGGTGTCGCGCGACGAGAAGACCGAGCTGCGGCGCGCGCTGACCGAGGAGCTCCTGCGCAACACGACGCCCACGATGGAGGTCCACCCCGTGGTCCTCTACCCGCGCGACGGCGTCGTTCTCTTCGGCGCGCTCAGCAAGCCCGCCAACGAAGTGTTCCGGACCCTGTTCGCCGACACCTTCGACGTCTCCCTCTCGGCGCTGACGCCGTTCCACCGCGCGCTCGAGCTGCTCGAGGGTCGCGGCGGCGAGGCGCTGGCGGCGCTGCGCCAGACGTCGTTCGTGCCCGGGGCCTCGGCGCAGGTCGCCGACCGGTTGCGCGTTTCGTCGCCCGCCGACGTCGCGGCGGCCCTGCGGCGGACGACCCAGGTGCACCCGGATGAGGGTGATCGGGCGCACACCGAGGGTGGATGGACGCCGGACGAGGAGGGACTCCGATGATCGGCCCCGCGAACCGACCCGTCGACGAACGGGGCGGCATGGACTGGCTGGGCCCCGAGTTCCTGACGTGGCTCTGGTGGCGGTCGATGACCGAGCCCGAGATGTCCGCCGAGAACGGCGGGCGCCTCTACGTCCACGTCGACGAGTTCCTCGAGCTGCGGGGCGAGCGCGCGGCCGCGCGCCGGACCTCGCTCCGCGCGGGCATGCCGTCGGCGAGCGCCGAGGGCAAGGCCGCGCTGCGTCACGGCAAGGTCGTCACGTCGGCGCGCCTCATCTTCGCGCGCGGCGAAGAGGAGACGGGCCTCACCCTTCGCGCGGAAGACCTCGACATCTCCGCGGGGCGCCCGCCGTCCCCGGAGGGCGAGTCGTCCGAGGAGCGCCTCGACGCGTCCCTCTCGGCGATCCGGCGCATGTACGCCGACCTCGACGTGTGCTTCGCGAAGTTCCTGGCCGTGCGCTGCTCGGACGCCTGGGAGGCCGAGGCCGGCCGGATGCGTGAGTGGGCGGCGGCGCCGAGTCAGGAGGAATCGCCGCTCTTCTCCGCGGCTGGTTCGTCATCCTCCGCGGCTGGTTCCGAGCTCGCCGGGGACGGCCCGTAGCGGGAACGACGCGGACGGAACCAACGTAGGACGGGGTGTCGCGGCGACGACCCAGGAGCTCGCTCGGCGCCGCGGGAGCTCCTCCGCGGCTGGTTCCGAGCTCGCAGGGGACGGCCCGTAGCGGGAACGACGCGGACGGGACCATCGAAGGACGGGGTGTCGCGGCTGCGACCCAGGAGCTCGCTCGGCGCCGCGGGGAGTCGCCCCAGGAGCGCGCGTCGAGATCCCGACCGATCGTGTCGCGGTACATCGGTCGAGGCCGGACCGATCGTGCCGGCGACCTTCCGTTCGTCCCGTGGCTGTCCGTTCGTCCCGCTGTCCGTTCGTCCCGCGGACAATCGGTCAGGATTCGGGCGAACCTTGTCCTTGTCCGTTCGTCCCGCGGCAAATCGGTCAGGATTCGGGTGAAACCTGTCCGTTCGTCCCGCGGCAAATCGGTCAGGATTCGGGTGAAACCTGTCCGTTCGTCCCGCGGACAATCGGTCAGGATTCGGGCGAACCT
>DATLLK010000466.1:0-4409 GCA_035537895.1 Planctomycetota bacterium | reverse complement strand
CGCATGCGGTGTCCCCCGCGGGAGATCCGGCCGGGCCGCCCGTGCGCGCCGCGCGGCGTGATCCGAGGCCGTGACGAGCCTTGATCCTCGCGTGCCTCGGTCCGAGGATGTCGCTCCCTCCGCAGCCTGCGAGGGCCAACGCAAGGACGACGGGCCGCGTCCCGATGTCGTGCTGCTCGTCGTGAGCGGGCACTCGTTCGGCGCGGATCCCGCCTACCTGCGGCTCGACGCCGGCCCGGAGCTCGAGGCCGGGCTCGTGGGAGCCGGCTACGACGTCCGGACCCTGTACTACGTGGACGGCGCCTCGACGCAGGACGGGTTCGGCGGCTTCTCCGGCCTGGTCGCGGACATGGAGTTCCTGCGCGACGAATGGGTCGTGGAGGGGACCCGCGTGGTCGTCGTGGCCCACAGCCACGGCGGCGTCTGGGCGCACGCGGCGATCCGCGAGGTGCCGGGCCTGCCGGTCCGCGCGCTGGTCGACCTCGACACGTCGTCCTTCGGGTGGGCCCTCGTCGGCCACGACGGCGAGGACGGGCCCATCGGCGGCGATCCGAGCGACGTCTACGCGATCGGCGCGCTGGCCGACCCGCCGGCGTACCCGGACGTCCCTTCCGAAGAGACCACCACGTACGACCTCGAGGACGTCGTGTTCGACAACGTCGAGGACGCCCTCGAGGTCCGCACCGGGGACGCCCCCTTCGACGAGGAGTGGTACGACGAGAAGTGGAACCTGCGCACGACGGGTGCGGCCACCGGGCTGTGGGCTCACTTCTCCGACGACACGCACGCCGAGGCGCACGCCGCGGGCGGCGCCACCCTGGCCCTCGTCGGGGACTGGATCGAGGCGCGCCTCGCCGAGTAGCGCCGGGCGACCCCGCGCGTCACGCGGCCGGCGGGCCCAGGCGCGCGAGGAGATCGGCCAGCTCGACGGCGTGCTCCTCCTCCATCGCGAGGATCTCCTCGATCATGCGCCGCGTCGTCGGGTCCGTGTCGCCGAGCCAGCGGATCGCCTCGCTGTAGGCGTCGATCGCGATGCGCTCGGCCACCAGGTCGGCGCGGATCATGTCCACCAGCGAGAGCGAATCGTCGTACTCGGCGTGCGAGCGCGCGGTGAGGCGCTCGGGCGAGAAGTCGGGCTCCCCGCCCAGCTGGCCGATGCGGGCCGCGATCTGGTCCGCGTGCCCGAGCTCCTCGGCCGCGTGCTTCTGGAACTCCTCCGCGATCGGCTCGGCGGAGAGCCCCTTCGCCGTGAAGGCGTGGCGCTTGTAGCGCAGGACGCAGACGATCTCGGTCGCGAGCGAGCGGTTGAGGAGGTCGACGACCGCGTCGCGGTCGGCGCGGTACCCGTGCGTGACGGCGCCGTCGGCCAGCCGGACCTTCGCGCGCGCGCGCAGCGAAGCCGTGTCGCTGAGGAGCGCGCGGGGAGGCGTGCTCGTGTCGGTGGGCTTCATGGCGATGGGCTCCGAGGGGGTGGATGCGGGGGACTTCGCCGTCCGGCGGCGGGCGCCGTCGGTTCGGCGGCTTGAACGCGTCGAGGTGGCCGACCGGGTGCGGCGCGTCGTCACGGGAGGCGCCCGGACGCCGCCGGGCCTCCCGCCGGGAGCGGGTCGGCGTCGGGCTCGCGTGAAGCCTTCTGCGCGACCGGGTCGATCACGGGCGGCATGAGCGCCTTCAACGCCTCGACGAGGGAGAACGCCGTCTCGTCGGCGCCCGCGTGCCGCAACGCCGCGTCCACGCGGTCCCGGTCGGCCGCCGGGTCGAGGACGATCGCGACGAGACGGAGATCCGGGCCCTGGATGCGGGCGCGTCGCAGCGCGTAGCGCGCCCGCAGCGCGGCGAACGGCGGGAGCGCGACGATGCAGGCCGTCGCCACCCCGCCTTCGACCGCCCGTTCGGTCGCGTCCGGCACGAGCGTCGCGCCGGGGACGACCTCGGCGTCGATCCCGATGCTCGCGAGGTGCCGGGCGAGAACCTCTCCGGCGACGCGATCCGCCTCCGAGAACGCGGGGAGGCACAGCACCCGGCCCGCTCGTCCCGGCGGAGCCGCCGGCAGCTCGACGTCGTCGAGCGCCGCCCGCAGGGCGTCGCACGCGCCGCGGTAGCGCTCCTCGTCGAGGACGCCGGAGCGACGGTCGCGCTCCGCGCGGCGCAGGGCGGCGATCAGGACGGCGTCGTGCGCGGCGGCCGCCCCGTCGCGCGCGACCGACTCGGCCACCACGCGCGAGGCCCCGCCCGCGTCCAGCGCGACGAGCCGGTCGTAGGCGCGCTCCGCCGGGTCGAGCACGGGCTGGTCCCCGAGCAGGACGTGGAACAGGCCGAAGCCCGGGACGAACCGCCCGACGACTGCGAGGCACAGCGTCATCGGGACGGCGAGGAGGACGCCGGGCAGGCCCCAGAGCCACGCCCAGAAGACGGTCGACAGCACGACCGCGAGCGGCGAGAGCCCCGTCCTGCGGCCGTACGCGATGGGTTCGACGAGGTTGCCGACGAGCAGGTCGATGCCGAGGATCGCCGCGAACACGAGCCCCGTGCGACCCCACCCCTCGAAGACCGCGATCGACACCGCGATCGGCAGCGCGGCGCCCATCCACGTCCCGACGTAGGGGATGAAGCGCAGCAGCGCGCAGAGCAGACCCCAGAGCCATGCGCTCGGCAGGCCGATCAGGTGCATCGCGAGGCCCACGGTGGCGCCGTACAGGACGTTCACCGCGAGGTTGGCGAGCAGGTAGCGCGCCATCAAGCGCCCCACCTCCTCGAGCGCCTGCGCGGTGACGCCGATCCGGTGGAGGGGCCCAAGCCGGAGCAGGCGCTCCCGCACGTCGAGGCGGTAGGCGAGGAGGAAGATCGCGAGAAGGAAGGCCACGCCGGCGCCGACGAGCGGCCCGATGACGGAGCCCGCGACCTGGCTCAGCAGCTCGAGCGGCGTCGAGGCGTCGCGGACGACGCGCACGGTCACCGCGTCCGAGGCGCCGTTGGCGGGGGAGACGACCACGGGCGGCGCCGCGGTCCCCGCGGACGGCGACGAGGGGTCGAGGCCGCCCTGGAGCTCCTTCAGCCGGTCCGTGGCCTCGAGGATCGGCGTGGCGACGGCGCCCGACCGAAGGTCGTCGAGCTTCGCCTCGATGGTCTGGCGGTACTCCGGAAGCCGACGGGCGAGATCGAGACCCTGGGCGACCGCGACCCAGAGCACGAGGACCAGCGCGGCCGCGAGCGCGAGGACGCTGGCGGTGGCCGCGAGACCGCGGGGCAGCCGGAGCCACTCGAGCCCTCTCGCGAGCGGCGCGAGGAGGAAGGCGATGAACGCCCCGAGCGCCAGCAGGACGAAGACGTCGCGTGCGAAGTAGAGCGCCGCGACGGCGGCGAGCGAGCCGAGCGTGCGCAGCACGGGGCCTTCGCCCGACTTCGCCTGCTCCGCGTGACGCGCGGTCGGCTCGACGGTGGCGGCGATCCTGCGCGCGAGCGGCGCCGGGTCGGGACGAGGGGCCCCCAGGGTCGGTGCAGGCGCCGGGGAGGGTCGGGAGGGCATGGAATCAGCCGGTGCCACGGTCATTCGATGCCGGGCGAGCTTTCGGCAACCGGATTCCCGGCAGACGCGTCCACCCCGACGGCATCCAAGGAAGTGCACCCGTGTTCCGACGCACGGCGGGAGGTGCATTCTCCCGTGCCGGCCCTGGGCTGGCAGCGACTGCGCCGTCACGCGGATGCCCCGCCCCTTTCGCCTCTCGACCTGGAGAACGCATCATGAACGGACCCAGCGAACCCAAGCCCGTCGTCGATGCGGTCACCGACGCGATCGGCGCCCTCTCCGAGCTGCTGCGCTCGCTGCGCGCCCGCGCTCGACAGACCTCGAAGCGCGCAAAGTCGGAACCGCGCACCGTGAAGGGACGCGTCAAGAAGACCGCGAGAACGGCGGTCCGGAAGGGGAAGAGCGCGGCCCGGACCGCGAAGGCGGCCGGCGTGGCGTTCGTGCGTGGAGCCGAGTCCGCCTTGCGCGACTTGACCGAGCCTCCCGCGCAGGACGCCGCGGGCAAGCGCTCGTCCCGCCGTACGGGCTAGTGCGGCGCGCTGGCTGGGGGCGCTCGGGCCCCTTCCTCCTCCTCGCGTACCAGGAGTACGCGTCATCGCCGCGGCGCGCCGGCTGGGGGCGCTCGGGCCGCTTCCTCCTCCTCGCGTACAGGAAGTACGCGTCGTCATCGTCATCGGACCTCCGCACCCCATCCAGCGTGCCGCGGGGGCTCTCGGGCGGAGACGTAACGCGGGGTTGGTGAGACGCAGGTCGGCTCAGCCTGCCGCATGACTTCAGAAACGAAGGACTAGCGCGTTCCTTCGCCCTTCGGCGGCGCGACGTCGGCGGCGGGTGATTCGCCGTCCATGCGCTCGATCGCGATCTCGTCCTGGGTGGGCTTCTT
>DATLLK010000465.1:0-2910 GCA_035537895.1 Planctomycetota bacterium | reverse complement strand
CTAGACGAGGTGCTCGGCCAGCGCGAGGAGTCGCACGGCGTCGGGGTCGCCCCGCCCCGCGAGCGCCGCGCGCAGCGCCGCCAGGCGCTCTCGCTGCGCGCCGACGCCTGCCGCGTCGGAGGACTCGAGCCCCGCGAGCAGGCCGTCGGCGATGCCGCCGCCGATCGAGGGGGCGAGCGCGCGGAGAAGCCGGATCGCCTGGGCGCGGTGCTGGTCGAGGGCGAGGCGGAACCCCAGCCCGAACTCCGCGTTGTCCTCGAAGAGGGAGTTGGCCCAGGCGGGACCGCGCCCCTCGGCGTTCGTGCGGTACGGCGTCGTGGGCAGGTTGCCGCCGTAGATGGACGAGCACCCCGTGGCGTTCGCGAGGAGCGCGCGGTCGCCGAACATCTGCGTCAGGAGCTTCAGGTACGGCGTCTCGCCGCATCCCGCGCAGGCGCTGGAGAACTCGAAGAGCGGCTCGAGGAGCTGCGTGCCCTTCACGTCCACCGTGGCCCTCGCGCGGTCCGGGTTGGGGAGCGCGAGGAAGAAGTCGAAGGCGGCCCGCTCGACGTCGCGGTGCTCCGCCGCCGGGAGCATGTCGATCGCCTTGTGGCGCGGGTTCGACTTGTCCTTCGCGGGGCAGACCGCGACGCAGAGGCCGCACCCCGTGCAGTCGTCGGGCGCCACCTGGATCGTGAAGGCGTCGCCGTCGAACGCGCCGCCCCTCCAGATCGTCGAGCGGAACCCCGCGGGCGCGCCCGGCACGAGGGCCGGGTCGTAGACCTTGGGTCGGATCGCGGCATGCGGGCAGACGAGCGCGCACTTGTCGCACTGGATGCAGATCGCGGGGTCCCAGATCGGGATCTCCGCCGCGAGGCCCCGCTTCTCCCATCGGGTCGTGCCGACGGGCCACGTCCCGTCGGGGGGGAACGCGCTGACGGGCAGGAGGTCGCCCTTGCCCTCGAGCATCACGCCCGTCACGCGGCGCACGAACTCGGGCGCCTCCGGCGGCACCGGCGGACGGCGCGTCCGCGTCGCCGTGACATGGTCGGGGACCTCCACCTCGTGCAGGTGGTCGAGCGCCCGGTCCACCGCCTCGAAGTTGGCCTTGACGATCTCGGGGCCCCGCCGGCCGTAGGTCTTGCGGATCGCCGCGCGGATCTTCTCGACCGCGTCGGCCCTGGGGAGCACGCCCGAGAGCGCGAAGAAGCAGGTCTGCATCACCGTGCTCACGTGGCGGCCCAGCCCGGCGGCCCGGGCGACCGAGACCCCGTCGATCACGTAGTAGCGCAGGCGTTTCGCGAGGATCGTCTCCTGCGCGTCGCGCGGCAGCCGGTCCCAGGCCGCCTCCGGCCCCGCGGGGGTGTTCAGGAGGAACGTCGCGCCCGGGGCCGCGATCTCGAGGACGTCCTGCGTGTCGAGGAACCTCTCGTCGTGGCAGGCGACGAAGGACGCCTGCCGGATCCGGTAGGCGGAGCGGATCGGCCGGGGCCCGAAGCGCAGGTGGCTGACGGTCGTCGCCCCCGACTTCCGGCTGTCGTAGACGAAGTAGCCCTGCGCGAAGAGGTCCGTCTCGGACCCGATGATCTTGATCGTGTTCTTGTTGCTGCCCACCGTGCCGTCCGAGCCCAGTCCGTAGAAGACGGCGCGCACGACGTCTTCCGGCTCGATCTCGAAGCCGGGGTCGACGGGCAGCGAGCGGAAGGTCACGTCGTCCGTGATGCCCACGGTGAAGTGGTTGCGCGGGCGCGCGCTCACGAGCTCGTCGAGGACCGCCTTCACCATGGCGGGTGTGAACTCCTTCGACGACAGGCCATAGCGGCCGCCCACGACGACGGGCTCGGAGGAGAAACGCGAGTCGCCCGCGACCCGGGCCTCGGCGAGCGCCGTCACGACGTCCTGGTAGAGGGGCTCGCCCGGCGCTCCGGGGTCCTTGCAGCGGTCGAGGACGGCGATCGCCTTCGTCGTCGCCGGCAGCGCCCCGACGAACGCCGGACCGTCGAACGGCCGGTAGAGGCGTACCTTCAGCACGCCCACCTTCTCGCCGGTCGCGACCAGGTGATCGACGGTCTCGTGGGCCGTGTCGGCGCCCGATCCCATGAGCACGAGGACGCGCTCCGCCGAGGGGTCGCCCACGTAGTCGAACGGACCGTAGCGCCGGCCCGTGCGTGCGGCGAAGCGGTCGAGGACGCGGCGCACGACGTCGGGCACCGCTTCGTGGAACGGGTTGCACGCCTCGCGCGCCTGGAAGAACGTGTCCGGGTTCTGCGCCGTGCCCCGGACCACGGGCCGGTCGGGCGTCAGCCCGCGTGCGCGGTGCGCCGCCATCGACGCGTCGTCGAGCAGAGCGAGGAGGTCGTCGTCCTCGAGGACCTCGAGCTTGCCGATCTCGTGCGACGTGCGGAATCCGTCGAAGAAGTGGAGGAACGGGACGCGTGACTCGAGCGTCGCCGCCTGCGCGACGGCGGCGAAGTCCTGCGCTTCCTGGCCGTTCCCCGCGCAGAGCATCGCGAAGCCCGTCCCGCGGCACGCCATGACGTCGCTGTGGTCGCCGAAGATGGACAGTGCGTGGGTCGCCAGCGTGCGGGCCGCGACGTGAAGACAGAAGGGCGTGAGCTCGCCCGCGATCTTGTAGAGGTTCGGGATCATCAGGAGCAGGCCCTGGGACGCCGTGAAGGTCGTCGCGAGCGCGCCCGTCTGGAGGGCGCCGTGGACGGCGCCCGCGGCGCCGGCCTCCGACTGCATCTGCTCGACGCGCGGGACGGACCCCCAGAGGTTCGTCCGCCGGGCGACGGCCCACTCGTCGCAGGATTCCCCCATCGCCGAAGCCGGGGTGATCGGGTAGATCGCGATCACTTCGTTGCAACGGTAGGCGACGGAGGCCACTGCCTCGTTCGCGTCGACCGTGATGCGCCGCCGACGGCTCATGAG
>DATLLK010000464.1:0-13652 GCA_035537895.1 Planctomycetota bacterium | reverse complement strand
TGGGCGAAACTGTGCCTGCAGGTCGCGGCGGGCATCGTGGCCGTCGCCTTCCTCGACGTGCGCTTCGCCGGCCGCGCGAGCGGGCCGTGGGGGACCGTGGACCTCGCGGCCGCGGCGCCCGTCATGACCGTCCTCTGGTTCGTGGCCGTCGTGAACCTCGTCAACTTCACCGACGGCATCGACGGGATCTCGGCCGCGACGGGGGCCGTCTTCCTGGGCGCCGCGGCCGGTGCGGGAGGGCCCGCTTCGGATCTCGCGTGGGGCGGCCTCGGCGCGCTCGCCGGCTTCGCCGTCTGGAACGCCCCGCCCGCGCGCGCGTTCCTCGGCGACGGCGGGTCGCACCTCCTCGGCGCGCTCGTGGCGCTGGGTCCCTGTTCTGGCGCGGGGGTGGCGCCGGGCGAGACCCTGCCGTGGGCGCTCGCCGCCGCCCCGCTCGTGCCCACGATCGTGGACGTCGGCGCGGCCCTCGTGAGGAAGGTGCGGCGCGGCATCCCGCTCGCGACGCCGCATGACGACCACCTCTACCAGCGCCTCGTGAAGGCGGGGGACTCCCCGCTGTTCGTCGCGTTCCGCTACGGCGCGCTCGCGCTCGCCGGCGTCCTCCTCGCGGGGCCCGTCGCGCGCCGCTTCGGCGTGCCCCTGGCCGTGTTCGCGGGCGGGACGCTCCTGCTTGTCCATCTCCTCGCGGGCGCCCGTCGCGCGGCGGCCGTGCCCCGCACGCTCGCACCGTGAGCTTGGCCCACCTGCGAGCGTTCGGGCGGGCGCTTCGACCCGCGCACGCATGGAAGAACGTGGTCGTCGGCGCGGCCCTGCTCTTCGGCCACCGCGCCGCGGACCTTCACGCGTGGGCGAACGTGCTCGGGACCTTCCTCGCCTTCTGTGCGGTCTCTTCCGCGGGCTACCTCGTGAACGACGTCGTGGACCGCGCAGCAGATCGCGCGCGCCCGACGCGTGCGGCGCGGCCCGTCGCGACGGGCGAGGTGTCCGTACGGTCGGCGCTCTTTGGCGCCGCCGCGATCTACGCCGCGAGCTTCCTCGCCGCCGCGCAATGGTTGCCCTCGGGCGTCCTGTTCGCGCTCGCGGCCTACGTCACCCTGACGCTGCTCTACACGTTCGTGCTGCGGCGCGTCCCCGGACTTGCGCCCGTCGCCGTGGCCGCGGGCTTCGTCCTGCGTGCCTGGGGTGGCGCGCCGGCGGCGGGGGTCGCGGCGTCGCCCTGGCTCCTCGCGCTGACCGGCGTGCTCTCGCTCGCGCTCGCCGTCGCCAAGCGCGAGGCGGACGACCGGTCCGGCCCGGCCGCGGCCCCGTCGCGGCTCTCCCGCGCCACGGACGCGTTGCTCGTCCTCGCCGCCGCGGGCTACCTCGCCTGGACGCAGGCGCCCGACACGGTGGCGCTCCACGGGACACGAGCGCTCGCATGGACCGCCGTACCCGTCGTCCTCGCGCTCGCCCGCTTCCGCTCGCGCCTGCGCCGCGACACGACCGGACAGGGACCGGCCGAGCTCGTCGCGCGCGACCCGGTCGTTCTCGGGCTGGGCGCGCTCTGGGTCGCGCTCTGCGCGTGGGTGCTGTACGCCTGAGTGCCGAAGTTCGTGGGTAGCAGCGGTCCTCGCACATCGGATACCCTTCGCCGTGATGCCTCGACGCGCGACGACAACCTCAGCCGCGCCCTCGCGTCCGGAGCTCGTGACGTGACGCGCAATGCGCGGCGGTCCGTCGCGGTGGCCGCGGGTGTCGCCGTGCTCGTCACGGCGATCGTGTGGACACAGCGCGATTCCGCGGTCGACGTCGACGCCGAGCGCCCGCCGACGGCGGACGAGACGCCGTCGGTCGTGACGGCGGAGCCGTCGGCCCTCGACTCGCGGGCGCCCAGGCGGCGCATGCGGTCTCCCGTGGCGGAGACGCCCGAGGCGGGGACGCCGGTGCGCCGCGTGCGCGTGCGAGGGCGCGTCGTGCCGGCGCCCGGGGCCGCCGCGAAGGACGTCTTCTTCTTCGTGAAGGACCCCGACGGTCCCGCGTTCGCCACCGGCAACGTAGCTGAGGACGGAGCCTTCGCGGCCGATGTCGAGGACCCGAACTACCTGGTCGTGGGTGCCACCCGCGCGAGTGCCGACTCCAACGTCCGCCTCGTCGCGCCCGACGCGGACTACCTGGTGGAGGTGGAGATCCCGCTCCGACCGCGCGCCGTGCTGCATGGCGTGGTGCGCGACCTCGAAGGTCGGACTCTCTCCGGCCTGGGCCTCTTGTGGGTGGATCGCAAGCTGGGGTTCGGCACGGTGCGAGCCGACGCCGACCCGCGATCCGCCATGGAGGGCTGGCTTACCACGGACTTCGTGCCGTGGGCGGTGACCGACGACGCCGGTCGCTTCACGGTGGCGCAGGGTCACGAGGGCGAGCCCGTGAGCCTCGACCCGCGCTACGCGCTCGAGCGGGCGTCCCCGGCGCCCGGCACGGTCGACGACCCCTTCGACGTCCGGGCCCGACCCGCGGTGGGGATCGACCTCCGCCTCGTGGACGACGCCACGGGTGCACCATTGAAGGAGACGGCGCGTGGCGGGTTCGTGCTGCGCGCGGGAGGGCGCGTCTTCAGCCACGGCGCCCTCGAAGGGCGGGACGGCCGGGCGTTCACGGCGACCGCGTGGCCAGGGGACGCCCCGGCCGAGGCGCAGGCCGAGTTCCTCCTGGAAGCCGACTTCCACCTGCCAAAACGGGGTGCGCTCGTCTGTCGGCGGGGCGAGGGCGCGCGGCCCACCGAGGTCCGGTTCACCCGGACACCCGCGGGGGGTGGTGGCCAGAGCGTCGCGATCCGCGACCCGGCCTTCCTGGCGCTGGTCCGGCAGGGGTTCACCAGCGTCACGCGGATCGAGACCCTGGGCGGCATCGAGATCGAGCTGAACCTGGACGGACACTCGGCCGACGACGATGGCGTGTACGTCGGCTTGCCTCAGGGGAGCCACCGCCTCCGGGCGTTCGCCGACAGCGGCTTCGGGCGGCTCGCGCCCTGGTCGATCGAGGTCGACGTTCCACGCGAAGGGGAGCCCGCGATCGTCGTGCACCCGCCGATCGGAGGCAGCGTCCGGCTCGTGGACCCGTCGCTTCCGCACGGGCACACGAGGACGGCGGTGCTCCAACTCGAGCGTGCGAAGCCCGGGGACGGAGAGGGAAGCTGGGTGGTTCACGTGAACCTGGAAGAGGGGGGCACGCGGATCCCACAGCTTCCCGAAGGCGACTGGGTCCTCGTCGAGTACCTCCCGAGCGGGCCCGCGATCCGGGAGCGCGCTCGGTGGCCTTTCCATGTCGACCGGGATCGCGAGACGGTCGTCGAAATGCGGTGAACCGGATGGGGGTCAGCCCGGGCAAGGCTCCTTTGCGGCACCCTCGCGGCCGGGATGGTTCCATGGCGCGATGCTTCGGAACTTCGGCTGGGTGCTCCCCGGACGCCTCGCGGGCATGGCTCGTCCCTACCCGGGCGCCGCGTCCGAATTGACGAAGCACGGCGTGGCCGCGGTCCTCTCGCTCACCGAGGAACCGCCGCTCCCCGAACTGGCCGGGGCGGGCCTGCGCGTCCTCCACGTGCCGGTGCCCGACTTCGCCGCGCCCGGTCCCGCCGCGCTCGATCGGTGCGTCGGCTTCGTGCGCGAGCGCATGGAGGCGGGGGCGAGCGTCGTCATCCACTGTCACGCGGGCTACGGCCGGACCGGCACCGTCCTCGCCGCGTGCCTCGTCGCCTCGGGGTTCGAGGCGCCGACGGCGATCGAGATGATCCGCCGCATGCGGCCGGGCTCGATCGAGACGCCCGAGCAGGAGGACGCGGTGCTCCGGTTCGCCGGCCGGGCCCAGGGGGAGAAGCCTCGATGAGCGCGATCCGCGTGGCCCTATCGGGGTGGAAGGGACGGATGGGGCAGGTGATCGGCCCCGGGCTCGAGCGCGAGAAGGATTTCGCGCTGGTCGCGCGAGTCGAGGCCGGCGACGACCTCGTCGCGGCCTGCAAGGCCGCCCGTGCCGAGATCGTCGTGGACTTCACGACGCCCTCCGCCGCGGTCGGCAACGCGCGTGCGATCCTCGCCGCAGGCTGCCATGGCGTCGTCGGCACGACGGGTTTCCGATCCGAGGACCTCGCCGACCTCGACGCGAGCGCCCGCGAGGCCGGCCGCGGGATCCTCGTCGCGCCCAACTTCGCGCTGGGCTCGATCCTGCTCCAGCGCCTCTCCGTGGAGGCGGCGAAGTGGTTCCCGCGGGCGGAGGTCGTCGAGTACCACCACGACGGGAAGGTCGACGCTCCGTCGGGCACGGCGCTGCGCACGGCGGATCTCCTCGCGGGGGCCGGCGCGGGCGGAGGTCCCACGGGCGGTCGGCCCGGCGCCCGCGGGCACGACGCGGGGGGCGTGCACGTGCACAGCGTCCGGCTGCCCGGGATGCTCGCCCACCAGGAGGTGCTGTTCGGCGGCACGGGCGAGATGCTGACGCTGCGTCACGACGCCCTGTCGCGCGAGTGCTACCTGCCGGGCGTCATCCTCGGCATACGCCGGATCCGCGAGCGCACGGGCCTCGTCCACGGGCTCGAAGCCCTGATGGGCTCGTGACCGAGCGCTCGCCGTTCCCGGGCGCGCTGCGGGTGGTCCACGTGATCGACACGGAGGGCGCACGGGACGGGGCGTTCGTGGACGCCCTGCTCGAGGGCGGCGTCACCTGCCTGTGGCTGCGCGACCCCGGCGCCTCCGGCCGCGCGCTCTACGAGGCCGCGGGGGGGCTCCTGCTCCGTTGTCGTCGCCTCGAGGCGGCGCTGATCGTGGGCGACCGCGTGGACGTCGCGGTCTCCGTCGCGGCCGACGGCGTGCAGTTGGGCGCACGGGCGGCGCCCGCACGCGCCGTGCGGCCCTGGTATCGCGGGTGGCTCGGCGTCTCCTGCCACGACGCGGCCGAGCTGTGCGAGGCCGAGGCCGCGGGAGCGGATCACGTCGTCCTCTCGCCGGTCTTCGGCGTGCCCGACAAGGGCGCTCCCCTGGGCGTCGAGCGGTTCCGGGCGCTGGCGCGGGAAATCCACCGTCCGGTGGTCGCTCTGGGCGGGATCGACGCGGACAATGCCGCGGAGGTCGTCGCCGCGGGGGCCGCGGGCGTCGCCGCGATCCGCTCGCTGCGCGACGCGCCGGACCCCGGGGAGGCGGCGCGGCGGCTCGCGGCCGCCGTGACCGGGCGGTGAACGCGGGCGGCCACTCTCTCGGGCCCGTGCGCCGGCTCCGCCCCCCGACGCTCCTCGTCGCCCTCGGCCTGCTCGCGGCGGCGGCCTGCCGCGTGCCCGCGGAGCGCGGCGGCGGCGCCGACACGGGACCGCCCGCGGTCGCTCGCACCGACACGCCGCTGCCCGCGCCCCACGTCGGCGAGACCGCGCCCGTCGCAGAGGCAGAGCCGGGCGCCTACGCCGACGACGACCGGTTCCACGTGCTCGCGGTGGGCTGGGCGGAGCGCGTGAGCGCGGCGGCCGACCGGATGGAGCTCGCGACCGGACTCCATTTCCGGGATCGCGCGCCGCCGCGGATCGTCCTCGCGCCGCTCGGCGACGAGACGAAGCCCTTCACGTTCGAGGTGGAGGTCCACGAGGGGCGACGGCGCGCCGCGGTGCGCGTGAACGCCGAGCCGCTCGTCGTGCGGACCGCCGACGCCGACCACACGCTCGCCCACGCGCTCGCAGCGGCCGCGCTCGCGACGCGGCCGGGCGGACCGCCGGCACCCTGGGTCGTCGCGTGGGCCGGACTCGTGGCGGCGGGCGACACGGCGGACCGGGTCGAGCGCGCCGCGCGCCGCGCCGCGGCAGAGGGATCCGCGCTTCGCGTGGACCCCGCCGACGCGAGCGCGGCCGAGGCGACGGCGCTCGGCGTGGCCCTGCTGCTCGGCGAGCGGACCTCGGCCGTGGACGTGCGGCGTCTGCTGGCGCTCGCGGCGGACGGAGAGGACCCCTCGCTGCTCATCGCGCGCTGGATCCAGGACCCCGCGGGGCAGTGGGTGGGGCAGGCGCGCGAGATCCTCGAGGACGCGGCCTCGTCCACGGACCTCTCGGCGGACCAGGCCGTCGCGACGGCGCGCGAGGCGCTCACCCGCCTCGGGCCCGCCGGCCTCGAGCAGGCCGTCATGGACCTGAACGCGGCCGGCGCGCTCACCGAGGCCGCACGACTCGAGATCGAGTCGCTGCGCCTCGAAGCCGCGCTCGCGACCGGCGACGAGGGCGCGGCACGCGCCGCGCTCCTCCTCGCGCCCCCCGAGCCGCACGTGCTCGCGAGGATGACGGATCCCGGCCTGCACGTGCTGCGGGCCGCCCGCGCCGAAGGGATGCCGGGCGGCAGCGCGTCGCGCGCGTGGACGCTGCTCTCCCGCTTCGAGCGCGACTTCCCGCGCCATCCTCGGCGCGGCGAGGCGCTCGACGAGTTGTCGGGCCTCTTCGGCCGGCTCCCCGAGCCCGTCGAGGACGCCATCCTCGCCCGCGTGATCGCGGCCCGCGGCCCCGGCGCGGTCGAGGCGGCCGCCGTCGCGCGGCGCGTGCGCGCCCTGATCGCCGATCACCGGCCGGGCGCGGCCGCGCGGTTCCTCGACGGGCTCGGCAACCGGGCCGACGAAGGCGACCTCGCGCTCCTGCGCGGCGAGGTCCATCTGGCGGAGTCGGAGCCGTCGCCGGCGTCCCGCGAGGCGAACGCCGCGCGCGTGGACGCGTGGCTCGCGGCGCCGTCGCCCGCGACCGAGGCGGCCGTCGCCGACGGCGGGGCCGTGGCGTCCGCGGCGCTCGCCGCGCGCCTGCCGGGGCTTCGCGTCGAGCGCCGCGCCGCGGCCGTGCGGCTCCTCGCGCAGGCGGGCGGGATCGCCCGCGCGGTGGGAGTGCTCGCGTCGTCGTGGTCGGCCACGCCCGATCAACTCCGACCCGACCTCGACGTGCTGGCCGGGCAGGCCGGCTACGCCGACCTGCGTCGCTCCGTCGAGGCGCTCTACCCCGCGGTGCGCGACGACCCGCGCGCCGCGGCGGAGTGGGAGCGCGCGAGCCTCGGGCTGGACCCCGCGACGCTCGAGGCCGACGACACGCTGCTCGCGCGCCTCCACAGCCCGGAGTTCACCGTCCGGCGCGCCGCGGTGGAGCAGGTCCTCGCGACGGACGGGGCCGCGACGCCGGCGTTCCTCGAGCGCTTCGCGCGCGACCCGGCGATCCTCCTGCGCCGGCTCGCCGTGCGCGCCGCGGGGCGCGAGCGCGTGTCGCCCGTGGTGCGCGTGGCGCTTGGCGACCCGTCGTGGGCCGTGCGGCAGGCGGCGTGCGCGGCCGTCGCCGAGTCGCGCGACGCCGACCTTGCGGACGCGGTCGCGGCGCTGCTCCGGGCGCCCGACCCCGACCCGCGCGTCCGCGAGGGCGCCGCGCGGGCGCTGATCGCCGTGGCGCAGGAGGATCCCGCGTGGGTGCGCCCGATCGTCTCGATCGTGCGCGTGGGCGACCCGTCGCTCGCCGAAGGCGTGGCGTCCTCCCTGGGATCGCTGCCGGCGCCCGACGTGGCCCGGGCCGTGGCGCGGGAGCTGGCGCAGGAGGCGGCGGCGCCCCAGATGGACCGCGCCGCTCTCTTCCGGTTGTTCGCCGTCTACACCCGCACCACGGGCCACAACCCCGGCTACGATCCGTCCCTCGAGGTGGGTCAGGTCCGCGAGATCGTGGCGCGCCTGCCCGAGAACCGGGAGCCCGCCCGTGCGTCCCGAAAGCCGTGACGAGGACGCCTGGATCGCCGCGGCAGGGCGCCGGTTCACCGCCTCGCCCCGCGTGCTCGTGGGCCCCGGACACGACGCCGCCGTCGTCGCCTTCGACGGCCGCGAGGTCGTGCTGAAGACCGACACGGTCGTGGACGGCGTCGACTTCCGCCTCGCCGAGTGCGGGCCGCGGGCGGCCGGCAGGAAGGCGCTGGTCGTGACGGTGTCCGACCTCGCGGCGATGGCCGCGGTGCCCCGCGCCTGCGTCGTCTCGGTCGTCCTGCCGCGCGGCGTGTCGTTCGACACCTTCGACGGGCTCGCCGAAGGGCTCGCGCTCGCGGCGGCGGAGACCGGGTGCGAGGTCGTCGGCGGCGACACCTCCGTCGCGGACGGCCCGCTCGTGCTGACCGTCTCCGCGATCGGCGAACCGGGCCCGCACGGCATCGTGCGTCGGTCGGGGGCCCGTGCCGGGGACGAGTTGAGCGTCACGGGACCGCTCGGGGGATCGCTGCTCGGCCGCCACCTGACCTTCACGCCGCGGCTCGCCGAGGCGGCCGCGCTCGCCGCCGCGCGGGTGCCGCACGCGATGATGGACATCTCCGACGGCCTGTCGACCGATCTCGCGCGCCTCTGCGCCATGTCGGGGGTCGGCGCGGACATCGAGGCCGCGCGCGTGCCCATCCACCCCGACGCGGTGCGCGCGGGCGGACCCCGCACGCCGCTCGAGCACGCGCTCCACGACGGCGAGGACTTCGAGCTCCTCCTCGCCCACGCGCCGCTCGACGACGCGACGCGGACGGCCCTCGCGGCCCGGGGCGTCACGCTGTGGCGCATCGGGACGGCGACGGGCGCGCGAGGCGAGGTTCGGATCGTGGTCGACGGTCGCGCAGCGCCGCTCGCCCCGGGCGGCTACGACCACTTCGCACGGAGGGCCCCGTGACCCCGCGTGTCGTCGTCCGCTCGCGCTCGGCCGCCGAGTCCCGGCGCATCGGAGAGGCCCTGGGCCGCTCGATCGATCCCGTCCCGCGCGCGGGCTTCCTCGTGGTCCTCCTCGGCGATCTGGGCGCCGGCAAGACGACGTTCGCGGGCGGGCTCCTCCGCGGGCTCGGCGTCCCGGCCGACGTCCCCGTCGTGAGCCCGACCTTCACCGTGGCGCGCGCCTACCGCGGCCGCGTCCCCGTGCACCACGTCGACGCCTACATGGTCCGCCGCACGGCCGACCTCGAGGCGGCGGGGTTCGAAATCATGGGAGGGGATGGCGAGGTCACGTGCGTCGAATGGGGGGACCGGGTCGCGGATGCGCTCCCCCCGGACAGGCTGGAGGTGACCCTGACGCCGGAAGCGGACCCGCTGGCCCCCCCGATGGAACCCCCGCGGCGGCTCGAGCTGACCGCGACGGGGAGCCGGTCCGCCCGTGTCCTCGAACGGTTCGCGCGGGCGGTGGGGGCGTCGCTCGAGGGGGCCGGGGATCCCTCGTGACCCGCATGCGCCGCCTGTCGGCCGCGGTCCTGCTCGCGATGCTCGCGGGGGCCGCCGCCGCAGAGGACGCGCTGGGCCCCGAGGCGGCACCGTCCGCGCCGCCGGCCGACGGGGTGCGCGTCGTGGACGGCTCGGGCCGCGACCTCGCCGACGTCCACGTCGTCGAGGCGCCGATCCAGCCCGACGGGCGGGCGCTCCTCGACGCGGACGCCCCCGCGATCGCGCGGAGCGACGCCCGCGGTCGCATCGTGCCCCTGCCGACGCCGTCCTCGGCGCGGGTCCGCCTGGCGCTGCGGCGCGACGGGCACGAGGCGACGCTCCTCCCGCCGACCGCCGGCCGCATTGTCGTCATGCCGAAGTCGGCCACGCTGACCGGGACCGTGGCGCGGACCGACGGACCCCCTCCCGCGCGCGCGCACGTGGTCGCGACCCCGGTCGAGGGCGGCGCGTTCGTCCACGTCGTGCGCCTCGACGAGCGCGGGGGCTTCCAGGTCGCAACGGCGTCCCCGGGCCGCTGGCGTCTCGACCTGCGTCGGGTCGACGGGGCGTGGGCCGTGCTCGGGGTCGCGACGGCCGGCGTGGCCCTGCCGCCGGTGACGCTCGCGCGGGGCGCGCTCGTGCGCGGGCGCGTGATGGACGGCGACGCGCGTCGGTCTGCCGCGGGCCTGCGGCTGAGGTTCCGCCGCCACGACGCGGACGTCCCGCCGAGCGAGGCGCCCGTGGCCGAGGCGTTGACGGTGGCCGAGACCGTGTGCGCGGCCGACGGGCGCTTCGCCGTGGCCGACCTGCCGCCGGGCGTGTACGCCGCGAGCCTCGACGACGGCCTGCGCGCGTGGGACGGGCCGCCGCCGCGGTTCGAGATCTCGATCCCCGTGCCGGTCCGTCTCGAGACGTGGTGGGTGGTTCGAAGAGGATCCGTCACGGGCGTCGTGAAGGACATGCGCGACCGCCGCCCCGTCGCCGACGCCCAGGTCCTCGTCGTGGCGGCCCCCGACGCCGTGGTGGTCGAGGGCGGTCGCGTCCCTGCCGTTTCGATGCGGACGGGCGGCGACGGGAAGTTCGTGCTGGCGGGCGTCGCGCCGGGCGCGGGATACCGCGTCGTCGTGCAGGCCGCCGGGCGCTCCCCCGTCGTCACGACGCCGTTCGAGGTCCTCGGCGGACGCGAGACGCAGGTGGGAACCATCGTGCTCGCGCGGGCCTGGCGTCTCCAGGCGACGGTGGTCGGTCCCGAGGGCCGTCCCGTGGAAGGCGCGACCGTCACCGCATCGCCGGCGGCGCGACCGGCGCCCGAAGAAGGCGATCCGATCGCCTCGTCCGTGGTCCGGACGGCGACGACCGACGCCGAGGGTCGGGCGGTCCTCCCCGATCTTGCGGCGGGGGACGCGCGCCTGCGCATCGCGAAGGCGGGGTTCGTGGACGGGACGGTCCTCGTGGAGGAGAGCGGCCCCGACGCGCCGCGGGATGTGCGCGTCACGCTCGCCGCCTCCGCCGCGATCGAGGGACGCCTCGAGCCCACGGAAGGATCGCTCCCCGCCGTCGTCGTGCGCGCGCGTCCCCGCGACGGCTCGCCGACGCGGGTCGCGCGGCCGGAGGCCGACGGACGCTTCCGGGTCGACGACCTCGCGCCCTCGCCGGTCGACCTCGAGGTCGTGGCGGCCGAGGGGCCCACGGGCCTCGTCTACGCGCGACGCGAGGCGGTGATCCCCGGCTCGGGAGAGTCCGTCGTGATCCCGGTGCCCGGCGCGCGGCGCGTCAGCGGCGTCGTGGAAGGCGTGCGGATCGACGCGCCGCCGACGGTCGTGCGCCTCGAGGCGGCCCGCTTCGAGCCGTCGCGCGGCGACTACCGCGCGACGGTCGTGGCCGAGGTGCGGCTCGCCGCCGGGAGCGGCGCGGTCCCCTTCGCGTTCGCCTCGGTCCCGCCCGGGCTCTACGCGCTGCGCGCGGTCCAGGGGCGGCGCGACACCGGCCCCGTGCCCACGTCCGTCGAGGGCGGCGAGGTGGGGGGGGTGAGCCTGCTCCTGCCCGAGGGCGGCGAGATCGGAGGGCAGGTCTGGGACGTCGTGCGCGACACGCCGGCGCTCGGCGCCCGCGTCGAACTCGTGCGCGTGGACGGCGAGGAGGATGCGCCCGCGGGCAGCGACGCCCCGCCCGCGCTCACGACGGACGAGACCGGACGGTTCACGGCGCGCGACGTCGCGCCCGGGCTGTGGCGCGTCGACGCGCGCGACGAGGAGGCCGTCGCCGCGCCCGTCGTCGTGCGCCTGGCCGAGGGCGAGACGATCTTCGTGCGCGACCTGCGGCTCTCGGGCGGCGGGCGCGTCGCGGGACGCGTGGCGGATCCGCGTCGAGGCCCCGTGGGCGGCCTCTCCGTCCGGATCGCGCGCGGCTCCGACCTGCAGGAGGTGACGCGCGCCCTGACCGACGACGACGGCGAATTCCGCTCCTCCCCCCTCGCGGCGGGCCGCTACCGCCTGCGCGTGGCGGCGGGCCTGCCCGCCGAGGGGGTGCTCGAGGCCGACGTGGACGTCGTCGACGGCGAGACGACGCGGGTGGTATGGGCCCCGACCGACGTCGGGCGCATTGACGGCACGGTGCGGCGACGCGGGACCGCGATCGCGGGCGTGACGGTGGAGGCGGCTTTCGCGGGCGGCGCCGGCGTCGAGCGCGTGCTCCTGCGAACCGTCACGGACGCGTTCGGGCAGTTCGCGTGGGACGGCCTCGCGGAGGGCGAGTACCAGCTGCGCCTCCTCGACGGCGTCGTGCGCGGACGCGCGACGGTCCGGCTGGGCCGCGGCGAGCGCGTCACGCGCGAGCTGGACCTCGGCGAGGGGCGGCTCGTCGGGACCGTCACCAGCCCCGACGGCTCGCCCTGGCGCGGCGTCGAGATCGTGGCGATGCCGCTCGGCACGGCGATCGACCTGGAGGACGCGGAGACGGGCCGCGTGCGCACGGGTCCGGACGGCGCGTTCGCGATCTCGGGCCTGCCCGTCGGACGCTACCGCGTCGCCGTCCTGCCGCCGGGCCGCCCCGCGCGCGTGTTCGACGGCATCTTCGCCGAGCTTCCCGGGAGCGAGCGCCCGCTGGACGTCGTCCTCGGCGTCGGCGCGACGATCGAGCTCGACGTCCGCGACCCGGGCGGGCGCGGGGTGGCCGCGGCCGAGGTCTGGGTGGAGGACGGCGAGGGCAACGCGCTCCACCCGCGTCCCTTCGCGACGCCGGGCAGCGGCCGGCTGCGCATCGAGGGCGTGCCCGACGGGCCGCTGCGCGTGGTCGTTCACGCACGCGGCTACGGGCGCCCGCGGCCCGCGCGCATCACGGCCCGCGACGGCAGCGTGTCGGCGGTGCGCGTGTCGCTGACGGCCGCCGGCTCGGTGCGCCTCGTGGTGTCGGCCGGGCGCGATCCCGTCCCGCGCGCGCGCGTGGAGGTGCGTCGCCGTCCCGACGGCGAGGTCCTCGTCGCGCGACGGCCGCTGCGTCGCGGCGGCGCGCAGGGCGCGGGGACGGCGACCTCCGACACGGGCGAGCTGCTCATCGAGGACCTCGAGGAGGGGGACTACGACGTGCAGGTGACGGCGGGTCGCGAGCTCGAGGCGGCGCAGGTCGTCGTGCGCGTGCGAGCGGGCACCGTGACGGAGGCCCGCGTGGCGCTGCGCTTCGCGGAACGCTGACAACGGCACCCGTCGCGTATCCTTCGGCGGTGCTTCTTCTGAACCGCCGCCTTCGGGAGCCCGTTCCTCCGGAGGCATGCGGCGTCGCGTGACCGCCCCCGATCCCGACACGGCGGCGATGCTCCGGGTGCGCGCCGGCGACGCGGAGGCGTTCCGGCACCTCGTGGACCGCTTCCTGCGCCCCCTCGCGTCGTTCTTCGTGCGCCTCGGCGCCGACCGTTCCCTCGCGGAGGACTGCGCGCAGGAGGTCTTCCTGAAGCTCTACCGCACGAGGGCCGCCTACGAGCCGCGGGCGCGGTTCTCGACGTACGTCTTCAGCATCGCGCGACACCACTGGATCGACGTCGTGCGCCACCGGGCGGCCGGCCCGCGGTGGGTCTCGGGCGACGATGCGGGCCCCGAAGGGGAGGCAGGCGACTCGATCCGCGCGCCGATCGAGTCCGCGGAGGAGGATCCCGGCGAGGCGGCCCGGAGGGGGGAGACGGAGGTCGCGCTGGCGGCCGCGGTGGCCCGCCTCCCGGCCGAGCAGCGCGAGGTCTTCGCCCTCGCCCGGTCCGAGCACCTCCGCTATCAGGAGATCGCCGAGATCCTCCGGATCCCCGTCGGAACCGTGAAGTCCCGGGTGCACGCCGCCGTAGAGGCCATCCGCGACGAGCTCCGCCGGGCCGGATTTGAACCTTGACCCCCTCCCCTGCGTTCCTCTGATCGAGCGTCCGACCCGTGACCCACCGCCCCGACCAGAACCCGTTGACCGGCAGGCTCTTGGACCGCCTTCTCCCGGGCGTTGCCGGGGGG
>DATLLK010000463.1:0-3845 GCA_035537895.1 Planctomycetota bacterium | reverse complement strand
CAGCCCAGGCCCCGTCCGGCGGTAGAACCGAGCGGGTCCCCTTCCGGGGCGTTCTTGGAGTTCGGAGGTTCCCGATGCTCCGTGCCCTGCGGGCCGCCGCCGCGGTCCTCGCTCTGGCCCTCGCTGCGCCGACCCTCGCCCGGGCGGCCGACGAGCCCACGCCGCCGGTCGAGGTCCCGCTCCGGGTCGGCACCTCCCTCTCGGGCCGTGTCGAGTCCTTCGACGCGAAGGAGGTGGTCCTCCTCGTCGGGCCCGAGCAGCGGCGCCGGGTCCCGTGGGCGCAGATCGCCCCCCTCGGCGTCTACCGGGTCCGGGCCGCCCTCGCCCGCCCCGAGGACGGGCCGGCGCGCCTCGCCTTGGCCGAGCTGGCGAGCGAGCTCGGTCTCTGGGGCGAAGCCCGGCGCGAGTACGAGAAGGCGCACGCCCTGAAGGCGATCGACGCCCGCGCGATGCGTACGGCCGTCGCCGAGGCCGAGGCGCGGGCGCTCGACGCCGGCGTCGCGCTGGCGGAGCGCCTGACGGACGCGGGCGACGTCGAGGGGGCGTTCGAGGTCGCGCGCCGCCTGAAGCTCGAGTTCGGCGGGGCGGCGGACGCGACGCGCGTGGACAAGCTCGTCGCGCGCCTCGTGGAGCGCGTGAAGGCGCGCGAGGCGGAGCTGCAGGCGGCTAAGGCGTCCCTCGACGAGGTCGTCCTCGACGCGGACAGGAAGCGCGAGGTCCTCGCGCGCCTGACGGAGGCGAAGCGGTCGTCCGCGCTGGGCGACAAGGAGGGCGCGGCCGCCCGCGAGCACATGGTGAAGGGCGTCGTGTCGCGCACGCGCCGGTCCGTCGAGGCCGCCGACGCCGCCTACGTCGCGGCGCGGCGCGAGCTGGGCCGGCTGCGGCGGATCGCGCGGGCGGGCGAGCCGGAGCGCGATCAGGCGCTGGCGCTGCTGGCGACGCTCGACACGACCCACTACCGCCTGCTCTTCGACGCGGCGAAGTTCTTCTGGGACGAGCGGGTGTACGGCACGGCCGACGAGTACGCGGCGCGGGCCTCGTACGTGGACCCGGTCGACCCCGAGCTGCTCGAGCTGCGGCAGCTGCTGCGGGAGCGCCGGATCCGCTACCGCGCGTCCGACATGACGAACACCTGGCCCTCGCCCTCCTCCCCGTCTACGCGCTGACGAAGCCCTCGACGAGGACGTCGGAGCCGAGGCGCCTGACGCGGAGCGGCTCGAGCCGCGGCGCGCGGTCGAGTTCCTCGAAGCCGGTTCCCGACAGGGCCGTCGGCGCGCCGTCGGCGCCCACGAGACAGGGCGCGATCACCGCGGCGACCTGGTCCACCAGGCCCTCGCGCAGGAGCGCGCCGGCGAGCGTCGAGCCCCCCTCGACGAGCAGCCGTCGAACGCCGCGGGCTTTCACGTCACGCAGCGCGCGGCGAAGGTCCACGCGGCCGTCGCGTCCGGGAAAGGGCACGACGAGCACGTTCGGAAGGCCCGCGACGGCCTGGACGCGCGCGGCGGGCGGGCGGGCGACGTAGAAGAGGACCGGCCGGTCGGCCGAGGCCCCGCGGACGACGCGCGCCCAGGCGGGCGTCCGAAGCTGCGAGTCGAAGACGACGGCCATCGGCTGGCGGCCCCCGCGCTCGCGCCCGGCCGCCGTGCGGCGGGTGAGCCTCGGGTCGTCCACGAGGACGGTCGTCACGCCCACGGCGACGGCCTCGACGCGTCCGCGCAGGTCGTGCACGAAGCGCTCGGCGCGCGAGCCCGAGAGCCGCCCGCCCGTGCCCTGCGCGGCCGAGATGCGCCCGTCGAGGCTCGAGGCCCACTTGAGGATCGTCCAGGGCCGGTCGAACGCGAGGGCCCGCCGGAAGGCGCCGAGAAGCGCCGCGCCCTCCCGGGGCATCGCGGGGCCCTCGGCCAAAACCCCCGCGGCGCGAAGGCGCGCCGCGGCCCGGCCGCCGTTCGTCGGGCTCGGGTCCCTCGCCGCCCACACGACCCGCGCGACGCCGGCGGCGAGGAGCGCGTCGATGCAAGGCGGGGTCTTGCCGTGCGTGGTGCAGGGCTCGAGGCTCACGTAGGCCGTGGCGCCGCGCGCCCGGCGCCCCGCGACCCGAAGGGCTTCGACCTCCGCGTGGGGCCCGCCGTAGCGGCGATGCCACCCGCGACCGACGACGCGCCCCGCACGCGCGAGGACGCAGCCGACGGGCGGGTTGGGCTCGACCGAGAGGACGCCGCGGGCGGCGAGCGCCACGGCCTCCCGCAGGTGCGTGGCGTCGGAGGGCTTCAGCGGAGGGACCAGGCGCCCGGCGCGGGCTCGGCCAGGGCGACGTCCCCGCGGAGCGAGTGGGCCGTCGCCTCCGTCACCCGCACGACGGCGAGGCGACCCGCGAGGGAGGCGTCGGCGACCGCGTGGACGAGCCGGTTGCCGGGCGTCCTGCCCGACCAGCGGGAGGGGTCCGTGCGGCTCTGCTCGTCGAGGAGCACCTCGACCGTCCTGCCGACCAGGTCGCGGTTGGCGGCCTCCGAGATCCGGTCCTGGGCCTCGAGGAGGGCGAGGTTGCGCTCGCGCTTCGCCTCCTCGGGGACGTCGTCCTCGAGGCGGCGGGCCGCGATCGTGTTGGGCCGGACGCTGTACTTGAAGACGTAGGCCTGCACGAAGCGCGTCTCCTCGAGGAGGCCCAGCGTCAGGCGGAAGTCGTCCTCGGTCTCGCCGGGGAAGCCCACGATGAAGTCCGAGGTGATCTCGACCCCGGCGACGTGGCGCCGCGCCCACTCGACGACCTCACGGTATCGCGCCGCCGTGTACGTGCGCTTCATGCGCGCGAGCACGGCGTCCGAGCCCGACTGCGCGGGGATGTGGAGCCAGGGCATCACCTTCGGCAGCGCCCCGAAGCGCCGCATCATGTCCTCGGTCATGTCGAACGGGTTGCTCGTCAGGAAGCGGAGGCGGTCGACGCCGCGCACCTGTGCCGCGCCCTCGAGCAGCGCGCACAGCCCCCCCTCGCCGTCCCGGTCCTTCCCGTACGTGTTGATGTTCTGGCCGAGGAACGTCACCTCGCGCACGCCGTCGTCGGCCAGCCGGCGGACCTCGTCGAGCACGTCCGCGAGCGGGCGGGACGTCTCGCGCCCGCGCGTGAAGGGCACGATGCAGTACGTGCACACGTGGTCGCAGCCGCGCATCACGGTCACGAAGGCGCGGTGGCGCTCGGGGCGCACGGAGATCTCGCGGTCCGCGTCGGGCAGGTGCTCGGGGTCGGGCCGCCGCTCGGTCCGCACGATGCGGCCGCCGCGGCGACCGAGGTCCTCGAGGTCGCCCACGGCGTGGCGGAAGCTGCTCGTGCCGAGCACGAGGTCCACGTGCGGGGCCCGGCGCGAGATCTCCTTCTTCGCGCGCTGCGCCATGCAGCCGATGACCCCGATCTTCACGTGCGGGCGCGCGGCCTTCACGGCCCTGTACCGCCCGAGCAGGCTCCACACCTTGTCCTCGGCGTGCTCGCGCACGCTGCAGGTGTTGACGAGGATCACGTCCGCGTCGGCGGGGTCGTCCGTCCTCCCGTAGCCCTTGCGTGCGAGGTCGCCGAGCACGAGCTCGGCGTCGAGCACGTTCATCTGGCAGCCGAAGCTGACGAGGTGGACGCGCGGAGCGGCGGGGACGGCGGGGGCGGCGAGGCTCACGTCGGACATGAAACGGCCCTCCCCCGCCCGGCTCAAGGCCGGGCCGGGCGCGAGCCGGCCGAGGGCTCGGGCGGGCGCGGGAGCGTGCGCAGGAGCTTCCTCGCCTGGTCGGCGCAGGCGGCGCCGTGGGACTTCCCCCGACGCGGGGGCGGCCGGGACGGGCGCGCCCCGGCGACGGCCCGCACG
>DATLLK010000462.1:0-3658 GCA_035537895.1 Planctomycetota bacterium | reverse complement strand
CCGCCCACGGACGAGCCCGCGACGCCCGAACCGGAACCGGTCCTTCCTGGGCCGATCAACCCTCGCTAACGCGCGGATCCAGGTGCGGCTCTCCTGATGGAGTCTGCTGAAGGCAGGCTTGGGCCGGGTGCGATTCGCCTGGTCGGTCGGGCCCGATTTCGTGGACCCGCGCAAGGGCGGATCACGCACCCCTGCTCTAAGGGCGTGATCGGGCGGGCGCGAGGAGCGCTGGGTCCAGACCCCGACCCGCCGACGAGCGCCCGCGCCGCACGGGGCCCCGAAAGCGGGCCCGTACGTCCCTGGTCTCCCAACCTGTGAATCGCAAGAGCTGGGTCCAGACCCCGACCCGCTGACGAGCGCCCGCGCCGCACGGGGCCCCGAAAGCGGGCCCGTACTTCCCTGATCCAGCAACCCGTGGATCGCGAGGGCGCCGCGCGGCACGAGCCCCCGAAGCGGGCCCGTACTTCCCTGATCCAACAACCCGTGAATCGCGAGGGCGCCGCGCGGCACGAGCCCCCGAAGCGGGCCCGCACTTCGCTGATCCGGCTCGACTAACCCTTTAGGCAGCAGTGCTTGTATTTCTTTCCGCTGCCGCAGGGGCACGGGTCGTTGCGACCGATCTTGGGGCCGGGACGCACGAGGGTGGGCGTCTTGCCCTCGGCGCGATCGCGGAACGCGGGAGCGGAGGCGCGCACCTGCGCGCCGAGCGCCCGGCCTCCCGAGAGCCGACCCGCGTCCTCGAGGTCGGAGAGGAACGCGGCGACGAGGTCGGGGACCGCGTCGCGGCGCGGGGGCGACAGGCGGATCTCGGCGACGTGGTCGAACATCGCGTGCGCCACGGCGCCGCCGTCGAGGTCGGCGGGCGACCCGCCGTGGCAGGCGGCCGAGAGGAACTCGGTGAGCACGCCGGCGGCGTCCGGGCCCACGCGGGAGGCGGGTTCGCGCGCCGCCGGCCGCTCGAGGAAGTCGGAGACCCACAGGTCGATCGTGTCGCGGACCGCGGGCGGGACGGGGCCGTGCTCGTGCGCCATGGGAGCCGAGGTTAGCGACCCGACCCGGAAGGTCTATCCCGGCGCGGGAGACGGGGCACGCGGCGTCAGACGGCGCGACCCGCCGCCTCGCCCGTCGCGAAGGCGGCCTGGAAGTTGAAGCCGCCGATCGGGCCGTCCACGTCGAGGATCTCGCCGGCCACGAAGAGACCGGGCACGCGCCGCGACGCCATCGTCGAGGGGTCCACCTCGTCGAGCACGACGCCGCCGGCGGTGACCTCCGCGAAGTCGAACCCGCGCGTGCCCGTGACGTGGACCTCGAGGCGCTTCAAGGCGACGACGAGCGCGTGCCGCTCCGCCTTCGACGTCTCGGCGGCCCGACGCTCGGAGGGGACGCCCGCGACCGTGCAGAGCGACTCGGCGAGCCGCGCGGGCAGTCCGCCCGGCAGCGCGCGGACGATGCGATCGGACGGCCTCGCGGCGATCGCCGCGAGGAGGTCGGCGCGGACCGCGCCCTCCGCGCGCGACGGGAGGACGTCGACGTGGAGCGCCGGCCGGTGCCACGGGGGCTGGACCTCGTACCACCGCGAGACGTCCATCGGTCCCGGGCCCGAGAGGCCGGTGTGCGTGAAGAGGAGGGGGCGCGTGCGGTCGGCGATCGTCCTGCCGTCGAGAGTCACCCATGCGCGCGCCTCGACCGAGATCCCGGCGAGCGCCCGCACCCACGGCGTCTCGACGACGAGCGGCGCGAGCGCGGGCACGGTCCGCACGATCGTGTGCCCGAGCGCCTCGAGCCACGGGTAGCCGTCGCCCGTGGTGCCCGTCTTCGGGTACGACCGTCCGCCGGTGGTCACGACGACCCGCGGCGCGAGCACGTCGCCGCGCCGCGTGCGGACGCGGAAGCCCTCCCCCTCGCGCGCCACGTCCGTCGCGGGCGCCTCCGTCGCGACGACGGCGCCCGCGGCCTCGGCGCGGCGCGACAGCGCGTCGGCCACGTCGCGCGCCCGCATCGAGACGGGCCAGACCTTCTCGAGCGGTCCCTCGGTCGTCGGGACGCCGAGCGCGTCGAGCGCGGCGCGCAGGGCGAGGGGCGTCAGGCGCCGCGCCGACGGAGCGAGGAAGCGCCCCCCCTCGCGCCCGAAGGCGTCGAGCAG
Source organism: Planctomycetota bacterium (assembly GCA_035537895.1). Classification (GTDB taxonomy): domain Bacteria; phylum Planctomycetota; class PLA2; order PLA2; family JAEUHO01; genus DATLLK01. The sequence continues at coordinate 1,515 of DATLLK010000462.1, read as the reverse complement.
GGCGGGGACGGCCAGCGTCGTCGTCACGTTGCAGTGGCCGCCGCCGCTCGCGAGGATCTTCACGCCCGCGCGACGGTTCTTCTCGAGCAGGAGGACGCGGCGCCCGCGCGCGGCCGCCGTGCCGGCCGCCCACAGCCCGGCGGCGCCGGCGCCGACCACGACGACGTCGAACGGGCCCGGCGGCAGCCGCGGCGGCTCCCCCACGGACCCCGACGCGGTGGCCGCGGGATCCGGCGGGTCGGGGCTCGTGCTCACGCCGGGGGATCAAGCCACGCCGACCGCGTGGCCGACAAGGATTCACGAGCGCCACGGCATACTGGGAGCCCATGCCCCGCCGCAACAACCCCTTCGTCACGTTCCTGATGTTCCTGGGCGTGTGCGCCCTCGGCTACGCGGCGTACCACTTCGTCGTGGTCGAGAGGATCTTCGACAAGAAGGCGCTCGCGACGCCTCCCGTCGAGGAGGTCGACCGCATCCGGGCCGTGCTGGTGGAGGGCCTCTCGCCCGACGACTGCTTCGGGGGCGTCACGGGCCTCGGCTGGCGGCCCAACTCGCAGCGCTTCCGCGTCGTCGTCGAGATCCGGGACGGCTGCGGGAAGGCGGAAGCGCAGCGTCTCGGCGCGCGCGCCCAGCAGCTGGTCGAACGCGCCACGGACGGCAAGCACGAGGCCGAGGTGCAGCTCATGCTGCTCGGCCAGGAGCTCTACCTCTCGCTCCCCTGAACCGGGATGGCCTGCACCGGGTCGGGCACGAAGCCCGAGAGGACCCGCAGGACGCCCTCGTCGGAGGAGAGGCCTTCGAGCACGACGCCCGTGCGGGGGTCGTCGCCGACGACGCGCGCGCCCGCGCTGGCGCGGCGCGGGAGGAGCCGGACGGACGGCTCGACGAGACGCATCAGCGCGGTCTCGGCGTGGACGCCGAGGCGGGGCGCGTCGGCGGCCGACCGCGCGCGCGACTCGGCGAGGTAGCCGGCGAGCAGCCGGCCGAGCACGCGGTCGCGCGCCGGCCCCGAAAGCGTCGTGTGCTCGACGCCCTGGAACCGCCCCGAGGGGTCGGCGGCGATGAAGCCGCCCGCGTCCGGGCCGAGCGCCCGCAGGAGGACCGCCGCGCGCGCCTCGGGATCCCAGGAGGCGCCGGACGGCGTGCGGTGCAGCGAGACGAGGCTTCGCGTCGCGGCGTCGACCGGGCCCGTGAGCGCCGCGCCGTCGAGGAGGGCCTCGACGACGACGAGGACGCCCGCGGCGGACTCGCCGCGCGCGAGCAGCGCGCGGATCCGCGGTCCCGCGACGAGGCCGGTCGCGACGGGCGGCCCCGCGAGGCGCGGCGCGCCGTGCGCGACGGGGACGCACGCGAACCGGACGACGCGCGCGGCGGGCGCCTTCTGCTGCGCGACCGCCGCCGCGAGGTCGAGCGCCGAGGCCCCGAGAGGCTCGGCACCGGGCGCCGCCCCCGCGTCGGTCGCGGGCGCCGCCGCCGATCGGGGCAGGGCGGTCACGACGACGCCCCCGCGGCTCG
>DATLLK010000461.1:0-2251 GCA_035537895.1 Planctomycetota bacterium | reverse complement strand
CCACCGAGCCGCTCGACACCGAGGACCCTTGGCGTCCTCCCGTCGTCGTTCGCTCCCGGCAGGGACCTATCGGCGCGCGCCCGCGAACTACATGAGCGGACCCGTCGCAAACCCAGCGTGGGGGCCATGTTGAGAAACTTCGACATACCCGCGAAGACGCGAACTGCGCTCCGGCGCACGCGTCAGCGGATCACGACCTGCCCGGCGCGCGGGATCGCCGCGAGCGTCGCGGCGGCGGGCCTCTCGCCGCGCACGAGGTAGAGGACGGGCGGCGTCGAGGGCCGGCCCGGGTCGGCGAGGACGAGCAGCGCGTCCGCGGACGCGATCCCGGCGGCGAGGTCGCCCTCCGGGCCCGGTCGGACGCCGTCCTCGACGAGCGCCTCGAGGTAGCGATCGCCGTCGGGGTCGAGGTCCGGCGACGCCGAGAGCGTCCCGACGCCCTCGCCCGCCTCGCGCAGGTCCACCTGGACGTCCACGGCGCGCAGCGCCGCGAGCACGCGGAGGAACTCCGCGCCCGCGCGTCCCGCGACGTGCGCGCGCGGCGCCGTGACGAGCGCCAGCACGCGGCTCACGGGAACAGGCCCCACAGCCGCGTCCCCTCGGGCAACTCGCGAAGGAACGCCGTGAGGCTCGTCCACTCGACCTCGGCGGGCAGCGTCGCGGGATCGATGCGGCGACCGCGGGCGCTCCGCCCGCACACGGCCGCACGCGCTCCCGCGTCGCGCAGGCGCTTCGGCCACCCCGAGGCCGCGCCGGCGAGCCCGTCCTCGCTGAAGAGGACACCCACCTTCGCGCCGTCCCGGGCCCAAGCCTCGGCGGAGGCGAGCGCGTCCTCGACGCCCGGCCCGCCCGGCGGCGCGGCGCAGACGAGGAGCAGCGGAGGCGACGGAGGAGGGCCCATCGGGAGTTCCGCCCACCCTACCGCGCTCTCGCGTCGCTCCGGGGTTCCATGCGGAGCGTGGTAGGTTCCGCGCCGGATGGGAGGGCGCCCGAGTCGCGCCGGGAACGATGGACGCCGATCCGGACCGCGCCCTGGTCGAAGACCTTGCGAGCGACGACGCCGTGGTGCGTCGTCGGGCCCTCGGTGCGCTCTACGACCGCCACAAGGACCGCGTCTTCAACACGGCCTACCGCGTCCTCGGCTCGCACGCGGACGCGGCCGACCTGACGCAGGAGGTCTTCCTCCAGATCGCCGACCGCATCCGGGGCTTCCGCGGCGACGCGAGCCTCACGTCCTGGGTGTACCGGATCACCGTCAACCTCGCGATCGACTACCGCCGCCGCCGCGCCCGCCGCCCGGCGCGCGGGCTCTCGGCCGACGGCGGCGAGGGCGATGTCGAGGTGACGGAGCGGCGGCCCGGCACCGCGCCGCCGCCCGAGGACCCCGCCGCCGCGGCCTCGCGCGGCGAGGAGGACCGCCGCGTCCGCGAGGCGCTCGAGAGGCTCTCCCCGAAGCTGCGGGCGGTCGTCGTGCTGCGCTACTTCGAGAACCTGTCCTACGAGGAGCTCGCCGAGGTCCTCGGCACCAGCATGGGCACGGTCAAGTCGAGGCTCAATCGCGCGCACGCCGCGCTGGAGGGGATCCTCGGCGGCGGCGCGGCTCCGCCGCCGCAGGGCGAGGGGGAGTGAGCGGCGCGAGCCCTATCGCTCAGACGACCTGCGCTCAGACCACCTGGTCGAGGCGCGTGACGACCTTGTCCACGATGCCGTACGCGACCGCTTCCTCGGCCGAGAGCCAGTAGTCGCGCGCGAGCTCCTTCTCGATCTGGTCGAGGGTGCGGCCCGTCTCGCGGGCGTACATCTCGTTCGCCTTCAGGCGGAGCCGGATCAGCTCCTTCGCGTTCACGGCGATGTCGGCCGCGGTGCCGCGGATCATCGTGCTGGGCTGGTGGAGCATCACGCGCGAGTGCGGGGTGATCCAGCGGCGGCCCCTCGGCGCGCCGAGCAGCGCGATGGTCGCCGCGCTCGCCGCCATGCCCGTCACGATCGTGTGGACCGGCGCGCGCACGAAGCGGAAGAGGTCGTAGAGCGCGAAGCCGTCGTCGGCGACGCCGCCCGGGCTGTTCACGTAGACCTTGATCGGCTTCTCCGACGACATCGCGTCGAGGAGGAGGACCTGGTGCGTGATCTCCTTCGTCAGCTTGGGCTCGATCGCCCCGTAGAGGAGCACCGACCGTGACCGGCGCAGCCACTTCATCGGGTCGGCGGACTTCTTCTTGGCGACGGCCTGCGGCATGGCGACGGGCCTGTC
>DATLLK010000460.1:0-2004 GCA_035537895.1 Planctomycetota bacterium | reverse complement strand
CCTCAAGAGCGTGCCGCTCGGCGACGGCCCCCGCGCGGCCGGCCCGCGCTGACGGCGCGACGGTCAGGTAGGCTCGTTCCCCCGTGACCTCCGCCCCGCCCCCCGTCCTCGACGTCGCGCCGATGACGGCGCCCGTGGTCGTGGTGGGGGACGTGCACCTCTCGCCCGAGCACCCGGAGGTCGCCGGGAAGTTCTCGGCCTTCGTCACCGGCCTCACGGGGCGCTGCGCGACGCTGGTGCTGCTCGGCGACGTGTTCGACTACTGGGTGGGCCGCCGACAGGCGCGCGATCCCTTCGAGCGGGGCGTGGTCGAGGCGCTCGGCGCCCTCGCGGCGGCTGGGACGCGCCTCGCCTTCCAGGGAGGGAACCGGGACTACGCGTTCGACGGGGCGGACGGTCTCACCGTCGAGATCTGGCCCGAGGTGGTGAGGACGCGATGGGGCGACCGGCGCGTGCTCCTGACGCACGGCGACCTCCTGTGCACGGCGGACGTCCGCTACCAGCGGATGCGCCGGTTCCTGCGCTCGGCGCCCGCGCGGGCGCTGCTCGCCTCCCTGCCGCACGGGGCGGCGCGCTGGTTCGCGCGGGGCCTGCGCGACCTGTCCGACCGCGAGACGCGCCGGAAGACGTGGGCGTCGATGGGCATCGACTACGGGATCGCCCGCGAGTGGCTCGACGCGCACGAGGCCGACGTCCTCGTCGCGGGGCACGTGCACACGGGCGTCCACCACCGCCTGCCGGGCGACCGGCCGCGCGACGTGCTCGTGCTGAAGGACTGGGAGGCTGGCGGCGGGGTCGTCCGGTGGGACGGGACCTCCGTGGACCTCGTCGCGCCCGAGGCGACCCTCGCCGGCGCGGCCCGGTGACGCGCGGCCGTCGGCGCCCCGCCGGGGTCGTGCCGACGCTCCCGGGTCGGCCGGGCTCCGCCTACCCTCGCGGCGACGACGCGTGACGCGCGCCTGCGCCCGCGCGTCCTGAAGGACGACGGATGCCCGAGCACGAACCCGCCCCGCTCGTCGTCGCGATCGACGGCCCCGCCGGCAGCGGCAAGAGCACGCTGGCCAAGCGGCTCGCCGACGAGCTCGGGTGGGCCTTCCTCGACACCGGCGCCATGTACCGGGCGGTCACGCTCGCCGCGCTCGAGCGCGGGCAGTCGCTCGACGACGCCGCCGCGATGGCCGCGCTCGCCCGCGCGCTGCGCATCGACCTGTCGGCGTCGGGCACGCTGCGCGTGGACGGGGCCGACGTCACGTCGCGGATCCGGTCGGCCGAGGTGAACGCCGCCGTGAGCGGGGTCGCCGAGATCGCGGAGGTCCGCGCGGTCATGCGGGCCCACCAGCGGCGCTTCGCGCAGGAAAACCGGCGGATCGTGGCGGAGGGGCGCGACATCGGGACGAACGTGTTCCCCGACGCCGCGGTGAAGGTCTTCCTCGTGGGCTCGGAGGACGAGCGCGTGCGCCGGCGCGTCGCGGAGATGCGCCGGACCACCCCGGACCTCGACCCCGCGGCGGTCCGCGAGAGCCTCCTCGAGCGCGACCGGCGCGACGAGAACCGGCGGGCCGACCCCCTCCGGCAGGCCCCGGACGCCGTGGCCCTCGACACGACCGGGCTCTCCCCCGACGAAGTTCTGGGGCGGGTACTCACGCTGGTACGCTCCCGAGTTCCTCTCTAGCCGGCGCCACGTTCTCCCGGGAGGGGGTCGAGGCGCCCCCGGAGAGGACCCCAACCGCCGGGTGTACCGGCGGCTCGGCGGCCAACCCCCAAGACACCGACCCTCCCGAAACCCTATGCGCGCACGCGACAAGATCCGGGCCAGGGAGCTGCCCGCCACCGAGCTCCTCCAGAACCTCGAGACCGTCTTCGGCGTGGGCACCGAGCATCAGCAGGAGCTCGAAGCCGCCTACGAGCACACGATCGCCGAGTTCGCACCCAACAAGGTCGTCAAGGGCAAGATCGTCGACCTCCGCAGCGACGAGGTCGTCGTCGACATCGGCTACAAGTCCG
>DATLLK010000459.1:0-2913 GCA_035537895.1 Planctomycetota bacterium | reverse complement strand
ACGTACTCCTTCAGCGAGTTCAACGGGCGGTCCTCCGGCCACCAGCCGAGGAGGCGCAGGTTGACGAGGAGCAGGTCCATGGGGCAGTTGCCGGTGCGCTCCCCGATGCCCAGCGCCGTCGCGTGCAGCCGGTCCGCGCCCGCCTCGTAGGCGGCGATCGAGTTGATCACGGAGAGCCCGCGGTCGTTGTGGCCGTGCCAGTCGATCTGCACGTCGGGCTTGCCGTGGTCGGCGGCGACCCGGCGGACGAACCGGACGAGGTGGCGGACGCCGTCGGGCGTCGCGTGCCCGCACGTGTCGCACACGACGAGACGCTCTGCGCCCATGTCGAGCGCCAGCCCGTAGAGGCGGCGGACCGTGTCGGGGTTCGCGCGCGTCGTGTCCTCCGTCACGTACATGACGGGCAGCTGGTGGTCGCGGCAGTAGGCGAGCGCCTTCTCGCTCGTCGCGAGCAGGTGGTCGACGGTCCAGCCTTCGACCTCCATGCGGATCGGGCTCGACCCGATGAACATCGCGACCTCGATCGGGATCCCGACGTCCTCCATGATCCGGCGGATGGGCTCGATGTCCTGGACCATGGTGCGCGCGGCGCAGTTGGGGCTGACGCGCATCCTGCCGTCGCGGATCTCCGTCGCGAGCCGCTTCGCCGTCGCGACCACGTGGGGGCCCGCCCCCGGGAGACCGATGTTGAGGGCGTCGATCCCCAGCGCCTCGATCGCGTGCAGGACCTCGACCATCTCGTCCGCCGAGGGGTGGTGGACGGAGGGGCTCTGGAGCCCGTCGCGGAGCGACTCGTCGTTGACGAGGGGGCGCACGCGGCCCGGCGGCAGGTGGCCGCCCTCGTTCCAGTCGTGGATCAGCTCGTCGGTGCGATTCGGCATGGCGTGCGGTCTCGTTCCTCGAACCGCCGAATTCTAGCAACGGACCCCGGGGGTCCCCCGCGGTGCCCCAGCGTCGCCGCGCGCACGCAAGGCTTGGGGCCACCGCGGGTTGCGCCTATCGTCCTCCGTCGCGCGGAGGCCACGGGCCATGATCGTCATGAAGTTCGGCGGAACGTCGCTCGGCGACCGCGAGCGGATCGAGACCGTCGTCTCGCTCGTCAAGGCCCGCCTTGCGAGGAAGCCGGTCCTCGTCTGCTCCGCGCACAGCCTCGTGACGGACCTCCTGCTCGAGGGCGCGCGGGCCGCGGCGGCGGGGCGTCCCGACGTCGAGCCGATCGCCGCGCGCGAGCGCGAGGTCCTCGAGTCGCTGCGGCTCCCCCTCTCGCTCGTCGCCGACGACCTGACGCGGCTGTCGGAGCTGTTCCAGGGGCTGGCGCTCCTGCGCGAGCTGACGCCGCGCTCCCTCGACCACGTCGCGGCCTTCGGCGAGCGCATGTGCGTCAAGGCGATCGCGGCGCTGCTCCGGCGCCGGCGCATCGCCGCCACGCCCGTCATGGCGGACGAGGCCGGGCTCGTGACCGACGGACGGTTCACGCGCGCCGCCCCGCTCCCGGAGGCCTACGACAACCTCGCGAAGTCGCTCCGCGCGACGAAGGGCGTCCCCGTCGTGACGGGGTTCATCGGGCGCGATCGCGACGGGAACGTGACGACGCTCGGGCGCTCGGGCTCCGACTACACGGCGACGATCCTCGGTCGCGCGCTGGGCGCGGAGGAGGTCCAGATCTGGAAGGACGTGGACGGCGTCTTGACCGCCGACCCGCGCCTCGTCCCGCGGGCGCGCCCCGTGGACGCGATGAGCTACGCCGAGGCGAGCGAGCTCGCCTACTACGGCGCGAAGGTGATCCACCCCTCGACGATCCACCCGACGCTCGAGAAGGGCATCCCCGTCCGGATCCTCAACACGTTCCGCCCCGACGCGAGCGGGACCGTCGTCCTCGCGAAGAAGCCCGAGGGCGGCGCGCCCGTCACGAGCATCGCGAGCAAGCGCGGCATCCGCCTCGTGAACATCGTCTCCGCGCGCATGCTGGGGCAGTCGGGGTTCATGGCCGGCGTGTTCGAGGCCTTCCGGCGCCACGACGTGGTGATCGACCTCATCGCGACGAGCGAGGTCTCGGTCACGGTGTCCGTCGACCGCCCGGAGGGCCTCGACGCGGCCACGTCCGACATCCGCGCGATCGCGCAGGTCGAGGTCGAGCACCCCTGCGCGCTCGTCGCCGTCGTCGGGGAGGGGATCGGGTCGGGCCCGGGCGTCGCCGCCCCCGTCTTCGCGGCGCTCGCGCAGGCCGGCGTGGGCGTGCGCGCGATCTCCTACGGCGCGACGAAGACGAACCTGCAGGTCGTGGTGGCCGAGGCGGACGCGACGCGCGCGGTGAAGGCGCTCCACGCCGCGCTCTTCGAGCGCGCCTGAAGCCGCGGCCCACGCAGGGGCGTCACGGCGCGCCGGCGCCGAGGAGCGCCGCCTCGACGGCCTCGAGCGTCATGCGGCCGAAGAGGACCTCGCGGCCGTCGACCTCGAGGACGGGGACCCGCAGGGCGTGGCGGATCGCCAACCGCGGATCCCCGTCCACGGGCACGACCCGGAGGTCGAACGGGCGCCGCGACCGCAGGCGCTCGAGGTGGTGGAGGGCCTCGTCGCAGAGCGGGCACCCGGCGGCCAGCGTGTAGAGGACGACCCGCATCCGGGGAACCCTAACAGACCGCTGCGGACCCCGGGTGCGGGGCCGCGGGACCCGCGCCGATCCACCGAGGATGCCCCTCGGTAAAGGGCGGGGAACACCGGAGCCTGCCATGCGTACCCATGCCCTGCTTGCGACCACCGCCGCCGCGCTGCTCGCGAGCGGCTGCACGATGCGCCTCGACGAGCGCGTGACCGGCACCGCGATCGGCGCCGGCGTGGGCGCCGTCGCGGGCGGACTCGTCGGCGGCTCCGTCGGCGCGCCGTGGACGGGCGCGGGTCTCGGGGCCGCCGACG
>DATLLK010000458.1:0-7152 GCA_035537895.1 Planctomycetota bacterium | reverse complement strand
CTCGAGCGTGTCCGCGGCGTCGAGCGTCGCCCCGGACACCAGGAGCGCCCGCGCCTGCGCGACGGTCGCGGAGGCCGAAGCCCGTATCGCTCGCGGCCGCGACGACGCGAGGGAGGCGGTGCGCCTGCTGCGAAAGGCCGGCGTCGGACCCGGCACGATCCTCGACGCGCGCCGCGCCGTCGCGCAGGCGCGGGCGCTCCTGGTGTCCGGGGCGACGCTCGACGCCGCGGACACGCTCGAGGCCGCCGTGCGGATCGGCCACGACCTCGACTGGCCGTGGGCGCGATGGTCGCTCGGCCTGCGGACCGCCGAGCTGCGGCTTCGCGGGGGCGACCCCGCGGAGGCCGCGGCCGGCATCCATCGCCTGCAGGCGTCCCCCGAGGCCGCGGCGGACCCGGCCCGCGCGACCGACGCCTTCCTGCTCCTCGGCATGGCCGGGATCGACGCCGGCGCCTGGCCGTCCGCCCTCGAGGCCTTCGAGCAGGCCCGCGCCGCGGCGGATCGCCTGAGGCCGGCGGACGACCCCAAGGAGGCGGAGGACGGCAGCGTGCTCGTGTCGGGGCTCGAGTCGGAGCTCGAGGCGGCGTACGCCCTCGCGCTCCATCGCGTCGGCCGGTACGCACGTGCCCTCCAGCACTACGAGGTGGCCGAGAAGGCGATCGCCCTGATCGAGCAGGCCGTCGAGCGTGAGGAGGGCAAGGCCCACGGGGCACGCTGGGCCGTCAGCCTGGCGAACTGCCGGTCGAACGTGGGCGCCCTGTGGCTGGAGATCGGGCAGCCCGACCACGCGCTCGCCAAGTACAGGACGTCGGAGGCCGACTTCCGGCGAGCGCTCGCGGTCGTGGAGGCATCGCCCGAGGCCGGCCTCGACCCGGCCCACGTGGCGACGGGCCTCGCCATCGCGATCGCGAACCAGGCGGAGGTCCACGCGATCGAGGGCGACCTTGCGCGCGCGCGGGAGAAGACGCGGGAGGCGGTCCGTCGCTTCGACGAGGCGGGCGAATCGCGGTACGCCGTCGAGACGCTCGCGTTCCTCGCCGACGGCGAGGCCGCGGCCGGACGCCCGGCGGAGGCCGCCGCCACGTACGAGGACATGCGCCGCCGCGCGACCGCGGCGCGCGACGTCGCGGGCGAGGCGCACGCGCGGCTCGGTCGGGCGGAGGCCCGGCTCGCACTCGCCCGGGCGGCGGGCTTCCTCGTCGACGAGCGACCGGCGCCGCGGGACGCGCCCCCGACCGTCGCCCGGCTGCTGCCGCGCGCGGGAGCGCGTGGCGCGCGGCGCGAGCTGCTCGAGGCGCGCGCGCTCGCGTCGCGGGCCGGCGGCCCGGAGCTCCGCGCTCGGATCCTGACGGCGACGGCCGAGACGTGCAACGAGGCCGGCGACCTGCCCGAGGCCCTCGCGGCCGCCGCCGATGCCGTGCGCGAGGTGGAGCGGGCGACGTCCTCGATCGAGGCGGCCGACGAGGTGAAGGCGATGGCGCGGGGCCGCCACGGCGCGGCCTGGGTGCAGGGGACGCGGGCGGCGCTCGCGACCGGCGCCGTCGAGACGGCGGTCCACTTCGTCGAGGGGTCGCGCGCGAACGCGCTGCTCCATGCGCTGGGCGGGCCGACCGCCGTGGAGATGGCCCTGGTGCCGCCGGGGCTGCGGGCGAGCGTCGCGGAGGCGGTCGCGAGGCGGGCGCAGGCGCGGGCGGACCTCGAGGTCGCGCTCTCCGACCTGGATGCGGAGCACGGTCGCGAGAAGGCGCAGGCGGCGCGCACCCGGGTGGAGGAGGCGGAAGCCCGCTGCAAGGTGCTCGAGGATCGGCTCCGCGCGCACGAGGGGAGGCGGTCCGACCTCGTGGCGCTGGCTCCCGCGCCGATCTCGGAGGTGCGCCGCCACCTGCAGCAGGGCGACGCCTTCGTCTGGTACGCGACACTCGGCGACGAGGCCGCGGCCCTCGTGGGAGAGCCGGGCGGGGAGCGGGCCGTCCGCCTGGGCTCCCTCGACCGCATCGCCCGCGCGTGCGACGCGCTCCGCGAGAGCGTCGACGTGGACGAGTGGCCGGCCCTCGCCGACGAGGTCGCGCGGCTGGTCGTCGAGCCGCTCGGCCTCGACAAGGGCGTCACGCGCATCGTCGTCTCTCCGCAGGGCCCGCTCGCCTGGGTCCCGTGGCGCGCCGTGCTCGACCGTGGGCGTCCCGCCACGGACATCGTGCTGGTGCCGTCGGCCGCGGTGTACGCGCGGCTGCGCGCGAGCCCGGCGGCGGACGGACGGGGCGTCCTCGCGCTCGGAGGCTGCGACTACGAGACGCTCTACGACAGCCACGCGATCGCCGTGCACGTGCGAGGGCGCCCGTTCTCCGCCCTGCCCGCGTCGGGCCCGGAGGCGAAGGCCATCGCCTCGGAGCCCGGCGACGAGGTGCTGCTCGGCGCGCGCGCGACGGTGTCGGGGCTGCGCGAGCGCCTCGCGGCGCGCACGCACCGGCTCCGCGCGGTGCACCTCGCCTGCCACGGCGACATCCACGACGCGGACCCGATGCTCTCCGCGCTGGCGCTCACGGCCACGACGTCGGACGACGGGCTCCTGCGCGCGAGCGACGTCGTCGGCATGACGATCGACGCCGACCTGGCCGTGCTCTCCGCCTGCAGCACGGGGCTCGACCGCGAGGTCCCGGGCGAGGGCTTCTTCGGGCTGACGCGCGCGTTCATGGTCGCGGGAGCGCCGCGCGTCCTCGTGAGCCTCTGGAAGATGGACGACGAGGCGACGGCCGCGCTGATGCGTGCCTTCTACGGGCGCTTTCGCGCCGGGACCGGAGCCGCGAGAGCCCTTCGCGAGGCGCAGGCCGAGACGGCGGCGAAGGAGCGCTGGCGGCATCCCAGGTACTGGGCCGGATGGGTGGTCTGGGGCCTCCCGGACTGACTCGACGTAAAGATCCTTGAGACAAGGGGTTGCGTACGGCTCCCCCGGATCGGGGAGACTTGCGCTCGGCGGCAGGACCCCGGTACAGTCCGAAACGACGGGGTGCGGATCCCGCTTACTGATGTGTTCGCGCGGGCTCCACCAGGGGTCGCGGGGACCGCGCCCGGAACACGATCTACGAACCCCCGAGGGAGTACATCTCGATGCTCGTGAAGCCTGCCTTCCGAGCCCTTGTCCTGACGGTTGTCGCGGGGATGCCCGTGGCGCTGATCGGGTGCGGGGCCAAGGACGCGCCGAATTCGGCGGGGGTGGACGCCACCTCCGTCAACCCCGACGACCAGAAGTCCTGGGATGACTTCCTCAAGTCGATCGACGTCACGCCGACGCCCGACGCCCGCGAAGAGCTGGGCACGGAGCGCGCGTCGCCCAAGCGCGGGGCCTTCCTCATCTATCCGGTGGGCGAAGTCCGCAAGGTGGGCTTGAGGAAGTTCCGCATCGACGTCACGACCGACTTCGACGCGAAGGGCACGCTGCGCTTCTCCAAGGGCAGCAAGACGCTCTACGAGACCCCGTTCGACCCCGCGTCGCTGACGAAGGAGTCCTTCGTCGCGCAGCTGCCCTCGGCCGTCCTCGAGACGCTCTCGGCGGGCGACACGGTCAAGTGGGGCCTCGACTTCGATGACAAGAAGGTGAAGGACCTGTCCGCCACCTTCAAGGTGATCGACAAGTCCCAGGCGACGAAGGAGATCGCGAAGAAGATCGACGCGAACAAGGCCCTCGCCTCGACGCCGACGATCCGCGACCTCGCCCGCGCCGAGATCCTGATGAACTACAGCCTGTACAGCGAGGTGGTCGAGCTCCTCTCCGAGGTCGCTGCTTCGGACAAGACGCTGCAGGCGCCCTACCTGCCGCTCGCGAACGCGCTGCGCCGGCTGAAGCTGAAGGACAGCCCGCTCTTCCAGGAGTCGCTCGCCCGTGCCGGCGCCGGGACCTCGTCCCGTCGCGGCGGGCTCCCCGGCGGGCCGATCGCCGGCGGGGGTGACAACCCGACGGTGGGCCTCCCGCAGCCCCACGGCGGCGAGATGGCGAAGCCGGGCTCGATGCCCATCGCGAAGAGCGCGGGCAACGGCCCGAAGGGCCTCGCGCCGGGTGGCAGCGTGCCCCCGGGTCTGCGCCCGATGGGCGGGGACGAGAAGGCCATGAAGGCCGAGGACGTCCCGCCCGAGGCGAAGAGCGCCTTCGACGCCTGGATGGCGGCGCGCGCGGCGCAGGCCGTCCGCGCTCAGGTGCTCGCCAGGAAGGCCGAGGAGATGGCCGCCAAGGCGACGCACATGTCGCTGCTGGCGGAGCAGGCCGCGGCGAAGGCCGAGGAGGCGGAGGGGAAGGTCACGGATCTCCAGAAGAAGCTGGACGACGCGACGCAGGCCCTCAACGGCAACCCCGGCGACATGGCCCTGGCCGAGGAGGTCGTGAAGCTCTCCGCGCAGCTGCAGACGGCGAAGGACCAGGCGAAGATCGCCCAGGACGCCGCCTTGAAGGCCCAGCACGTCGCCAACCTCGCCATGAAGGCGGCCGAGGAGGCGAAGAAGCAGGCCGAGCAGGCCGGAACGACCCTCAACCCGGGTCCGGGGCCGCTCCCGCTCCCGGACGCCAACAACCACGGACTGCCGACCCTGTCGGCCGCCGCGACGGCGATGAAGACGGCGTGGGAGACCGCGGCGTCGGCCGAGAAGGCCGTCCAGACCGCCTTCGAGGCGCTGGTGGCCGCGGAAGAGACGCTCGCCAATGCGACGACACCGGACGACATGGCCGCGGCGGCCCTCGCACGCGACGCCGCGTTCGCGGCGGTGCAGGCGGCCGAGCAGGCCGCCGCCGAGGCGGCAGCCGAAGCCGCGGAGGCGCAGGCCCAGTACGAGAAGGCGTACGCCGCGCAGAAGTAGTCCGTCCATCCGCCCGCGCGCCGGACCGTAACGGCGCGCGGACACCGGGGGGGGCGCCGGGGATCCGGCGTCCCCCCCTTTCGCTTTTCCCGGGCGCCCGGGAAACTCCGGCGCGCGGCCTCCGCCCATCTCGGCGTAGGAGGATCCCGTGGACGTCGACGAGCGCGAAACCCGACTCGCGAATGCAATGGCGGACTACCACCGGCGCCGGGCGCTCGGCGAGTGCCCCGACCCGGACGAGTACCGGACGGCCCTCGGCCCGGACTTCGGGGACTTCCGCGAGATCCTCGAGGCCTCGGCCACCCTCCAGGAGGCGGTCGAGCCGTTCACGGCGCCGACGCTGCCCCGCCGGTTCGGTCGCTACACGCTGACGCGGAGGCTCGGCCAGGGCGCCATGGGCGTCGTGTTCGAGTCGCTCGACGAGCAGCTCGGGCGCAAGGTCGCGGTGAAGGTGCTGCGCACCGGCTTCGACCTCGACGGCTCGGCGTTCGAGCGCTTCCGCCGCGAGGCCCGCGCGTGCTCGCAGGTGAAGCACCCCTCGATCGTCACGGTCCACGACGCGGGCGCGCACGACGGCCGGCTCTTCTACACGATGGACGTCGTCCCGGGCGCGTCGCTCGCCGCGCGGATCAAGGCGGGCGACCTGCCTCCGCTCGACGCCCTGCTCGAGGGCTTCGCCGGCGTCGCCGACGCGCTCCACGCGCTGCACACGCACGGCTCCGACCCGATCGTCCACCGCGACGTCAAGCCGAGCAACGTCATCGTCCAGGACGACGGGCACATGGTGCTCGCCGACTTCGGGCTCGCGCGCACCGCGGCGAGCGAGTCGCTCACGCGCACGGGCGACGCGCTCGGCACGCCGCTCTACATGAGCCCCGAGCAGGCCCTCGGGCGGCGCAGCGAGATCGACGCGCGGTCCGACGTGTACGGGCTGGGCGCGACGATCTACGAGGCGCTCACGGGCAGGCCTCCGTTCGCCGGCCAGGACCTCGCCGAGCTGATGCGCCGGATCGACCTCGAGCGTCCGGGCTCCCTCCGCGAGGCCGCCCCGGCCGTCCCCGCGATGCTCGAGCGCGTGGTCTTGAAGGCGCTCGAGAAGCGTCGCGAGGACCGCTACGCCACGGCCGCGGCGATGGCCGCGGACCTGCGGCGGGTCGCCGCGGGCCAGGCGCCGACGGGCAGCCCCGTGCGCCGGTGGCGCCGGGCGGCGCGCTGGACGCTCGTCCGGGCCCCGGCCCTCGCGCTGCTCATGGCGGCGCTGCTCGGGGGCGCGTGGCTGTGGACGCACCGCGACGGCAGCGTCGTGTTCAGCATCCCGAGCGCGTTGAACGTGCGCCTGGCGGACGGTCGTCAGGTCGCCGCGGCCGAGGTCTTCCCGCTCGCGCCCGGCGACCACGTGGCGACCGTGGTGACGCCGCGCGGGTACGAGAAGGACTTCGAGGACCCGGCGCCGGCCCGGTTCCGCATCCTCCCGGGAGAGACGTCCGTCGTGCGGATGAGCGTGCGGCCGAAGACGGAGCGGGGCACCGCGCTCGTGGTCGAGAGCCTGGTCGACCTCCCGCGCCTCGCGCTGCCGACCGATCGCAGTCGCGGAACGGGCACCGACGTCGCGTGGCCGCGCGGTCGCGTGCGGCTCGAGGACCTGGACGAGTGGGCCGTGGCGGTCGACATCGACGACCTCGGCCAGCCGCGCACGGTCCGGTTCGAGCGCGACGGCATCCTCCTCGCCAAGGTCCCCTTCACGCCGCAGCTCGAGTTCCACCGCGCGACGATGCCGGGCGAGGTGCGCGACCGCCTGCGCGTCGGCGACAAGGTGCGCATCCGCGTGATGGCGGAGCCGCGCAGGGAGGCGGCGGTCGCCTCGTTCCAGGTGGTCGACGAGCCCGAGGTCGGCCCCCGGATCCGTGCCACGCTCGCACGCGCGGGGACCGACGACGTCGCGGTCCTCTCCGCCGTCGAGGCGCGCCTCCTCCTCGCGGCGAACCTCGCGGGCCCCGCGTTACGCGTCGCCCACGCGGTCGACAAGGACAAGCGCACGCTGGCCTCCTGGGGCGTGCTCGCCGCGGCGGCGGAGGCGCTCGCCGTCGACGGGGCGGCGATCCACCAGCACGCGCTGGACGAGCTCGAGGCCCGGCGGAAGTCCGACCCGGAGCTCTTCGGCCGCCTGTTCGACGCGGAGGCGCCCGAGGGCGGCATGAAGTAGCGCGCCGAGGTGGTCCTCTGGCCGTGACCGGGCCGGTCGACCGGGGCCGACCGGGGCCGACCGGGCCGCCGGCGTCGTGCGCTCGAACCGAGGGTACCTTCCTCCCC
>DATLLK010000457.1:0-6115 GCA_035537895.1 Planctomycetota bacterium | reverse complement strand
GTCGATGGGCGGCGGCGGAGGCGGCATGCGCTCCGGCGGTTCGTTCTCCGGCAGCCGCTCCTTCGCGTCGTCGGGCGGCGGTCGCTCGTACGGCGGCAGCGGTTTCAGCGGCGCACGTTCGGTCGCGCCGTCCGGCTCGCGCTCGATGGCGAGCCGTTCGATGAACAGCCAGGGAAGCACCGCGCGCTACGCGGCGGCCCAGCAGGGCCCCCGCAACCTCGCCGCGCAGGGTAACGCCGCTGCGCGGGGCCAGCAGGGCCAGGGCCGGCGCGTCGCGACGGGCCAGCAGGCCGTCGGGACCCAGCGCGGCGTGACGAACGGCGCACGCGCCGCGACGACGACGACCGGGACGGGCTCGCGCTACACGCGGGGTGCGGCCGCGCGCAACGCGACGACGGGCGCGGTCTCGCGTAACGCGGTCGCCCGCGACGGCACGACCGCCGCGACGACCGGGGCAGGCACGCGCTCCACGCGGGGCGCGGCCGCGCGCAACGCGACGACGGGTGCGCTCTCGCGTTCCGCGACCAGCGCGGACGGCACAGGCACCGGCACGCGCACCACCCGTGGCACGAGGGACGGCGCGCTCGCCGCGACGGCCGGCACACGCTCGACGTCGGGCGTGTCGACGCAGGGCACCTCCAGCGGCTCGAAGCACTTCACGAGCGACTACTACTCGCCGCACCACGATGGTGACCATCACGATGACCACTGGCACGGTGGTTGGTACGTCGGCGTCGGCTGGGGCGGCTACGGCGGCTGGTACGGCGGCTTCGGCTGGGGTTACCCCGGCTGGGGCGTCGGCATCGGCTGGGGTGGCGGCTACGGTGGGTACTACGGCGGCTACGGTGGCTACGGTGGTTACTACGGCGGCTGCGGTGGCTACGGCGGCTGCGGTGGCGGCTACTACGGCGGCTACTCGCCGTTCTGGTACTACCCGAGCTGGTACTACGACGGCTGCGGCTACGGCGGCTGCTGCTCGAGCTGGTGGCTTCCGGCCATCTCGATCGGCTTCTCCTTCGGCGGCTGCTGGTAGCGACGGACCCCGCGTGACGGCGCACGACGCCGTGTGACGGGCGGACGGGCCGGGATCCTCGAAGGGTCCCGGCCCGTTCTGTTCCCGAGGGAGCCCTCGATGGCGGCGAAGCGCGCGCGCACGGCCGGAGACGGGGACGTCCCTCCCGAGCCGACGCCCCTGCTCGAAGCGGCGCGCGCACCCGAGGCGCCGCCCGGCCCGCCGGGCCCGACCGGCCTCGTGCGCTTCGGGACGTCGTCGTTCTCGTGGGCCGACTGGGTGGGCCCCTTCTATCCGCCGGGCACCGAGGCCGCGGACTACCTGCGCGTCTACGCGCAGCAGTTCGACACGGTCGAGGTGGACGCGACGTACTACGCGATCCCCTCGACGCGGACCGTCGACGGCTGGGTCGCCAAGACGCCGGAGGCGTTCCTCCTCGCCGCGAAGTTCCCGCGGTCGATCGTCCACGGCGGCGAGGCGGAGCGCCCCGACCCGGCGCGCGTGCTCGTCCTCGACGCCGTGCGGGAGGACCGCGACCGGTTCCTCGCGACGATGCGCCGCCTCGGGACGCGCCTCGGGCCGCTCGTCCTGCAGTTCCCCTACTTCAACCGCACGGCGTTCGCCTCGCCCGGCCCGTTCCTCGAGCGGCTCGACGCCTTCCTCGCCGACCTGCCCCGCGACCTCGCCTTCGGCGTCGAGGTGCGCAACAAGGCATGGGTCGGCCCCGCGCTGCGCGAGGTCTGCGCGCGGCACAAGGCGTCGCTCGTGCTGGTGGACCAGGCGTGGATGCCCCACGGCGACGAGGTCGAGCGCACGATGGACGTGGTCACCGGAGAGGTCGCCTACGTCCGCCTCCTCGGGGACCGCCAGGCGATCGAGAAGGTCACGACGACGTGGGAGCGCGAGGTGGTCGACCACGGCGACCGGATCGCGCGGTGGGCCGACCTCCTCGTGCGCCTGACGCGCCGCGGCGTGCGCTCGCTCGTGTACGTGAACAACCACTACGCGGGCCACGCGCCGACGACCACGCGCCGCCTGCGCGACCTCTACCTCGAGCGCCTCGCGGCGGCTCCCCCCGAGCCGGAGCAGCCCGCCGCGTCGAGTTGAGGCTATACCGGGCGCATGGCACAGAAGGTCGTCGTCGTCGGGGCCGGCGTGATCGGGCTCGCGACGGCGCGCGCTCTCGCCGCGCGCGGAGCCTCCGTGGTCGTCGTGGACGGCAGCACGGGGTCGCGCGAGGCGTCGTGGGCGGCCGCCGGCATCCTCGGCGTGGGGACGGAGAACCTGGCGGACGGCCCGCTGTTTCGCTTCGCGCTCGCGGCGCACCGCCGGTGGCCGTCGCTCGTCGCGGAGCTCGAGGCCGAGACCGGCGTGGACCTCCGCTACCGCACGGAGGGCACGCTCCTCGTGGCGCTCGAGACGGGCGACGTGCCGCCGCTCGACGCGCGCTTGGCCCTCCTGCCCGCCCACGGGATCGACGCGCGCCGGCTCGAGGGGGACGAGGCGCGCCAGCTCGAGCCGCGCCTCTCGCCCTCGGTCCGCTCGGCCCTGTGGATCCCGGAGGCCCGGCTCGACAACCGCCACCTCTGGCAGGCGTACGAGATCTCCTGCCGGCACCGCGGGATCCCGCGTCACACGAACGAGGCCGTGCTCGAGGTCCTCGATCGCGGCGGCCGGGCGGCCGGCGTGCGCACGCCCACGGAGACGATCGCGGCCGACGCCGTCGTGATCGCGGCGGGCGCGTGGTCGGAGGACCTCGCGCGCGCGAGCGGGCTCTCGCTCCCCATGACCCCCGTCAAGGGGCAACTGGTGCGCCTCGCCGCGCCCGACGGCTGGCTCACGCGGATCGTCAAGCGCGGCATCCACTACCTCGTGCCCCAGGTCGCCCACGGCCTCGTCGTGGGGACGACGGCGGAGGAGGTGGGCTTCGACCGCGGGCTCCACGAGGAGGCGCTCGAGGGGATCGTGGCGGGGGTCGCCCGCCTCGTGCCCGAGGCCGCCGGCCTCCCCCGCATCGAGGCGTGGGCGGGCTTTCGTCCGCGCCTCCCCGACCTCCTCCCCGCGATCGGGGCGGTGGCCGGCCGCCCGGGGCTCGTGGTCGCCACGGGGCACTACCGCAACGGGATCCTCCTCTGCGAGGTCACGGGCCAGGCCGCCGCGGCGGCCGTGTTCGGCGAACCGGACCCCTTCGGCGGGCTCGGGGCGGCGTTTGACCCCGCGCGGTTCGGCGCTCCGACCCGGCGCGCTTGACCCGACCCCCACCGGCCGTAGGCTGCCCGGCCGTGCCCCTCGACCTCGAATGCACGGGGATCCACAAGTCGTTCGGGGCGTCCCCGGCGCTTCGAGGCGTCGACCTCTCGGTCGACGCGGGCGAGTTCTTCGCGCTCGTCGGCCCGTCGGGCTGCGGCAAGTCCACGCTGCTGCGGATCGTGGGCGGCCACGAACGGCAGGACGCGGGGGTCGTGCGCCTGCGCGGCGTCGACGTGAGCGGCGTGCCGCCCGAGCGCCGCCCCGTCCACACGGTCTTCCAGCACTACGCGCTCTTCCCCCACCTCTCGGTCCTCGACAACGTCGCGTTTCCGCTCCGCATGGCCGGCGTGCGCCGCGGGGAGCGGCGGCGCCGGGCCGCCGAGGCGCTCGAGATGGTGCGGCTTGGCGCCTACGGACCGCGCCGGGTCGCGACCCTCTCGGGCGGCGAGCGCCAGCGCGTCGCGCTCGCGCGCGCGATCGTGCCGCGTCCCGCGGTGCTCCTGCTCGACGAGCCGCTCGGCGCGCTCGACCTCCAGCTGCGCCGCGCCATGCAGGACGAGCTGCGCGACCTCCAGCGGCGCGTCGGGCTCACGTTCCTCCACGTGACCCACGACCAGGAGGAGGCGTTCCGGCTCGCCGACCGCGTGGCGGTCTTGCGCGCGGGCCGCGTGGTGCAGCAGGGGGCGCCGCGCGACGTCTACCGCCGTCCCGCCACCCCCTTCGCCGCGGCGTTCCTCGGCGTCGCCAACATCCTGCCGGGCCGCAGCGAGCCCGACGGGCGGCGGTTCCGCACCGAGCAGGGGCTCGTCCTCGAGACCGACGCCCCCGTCCCGGGCGCGGCCTTCGCGGCGATCCGCGAGGAACTGGTCGTCGTCTCGCCCGAGCGCCCCGGCCTCCCCTCGGGCGACTTCTCGGGCACGGTCGTCGACGTCGCCTTCCTCGGCGCCACGACGCGCGTCGGCGTGTCGGTGGGCGGCGCCGGCGCCGTCGTGCACGGCGTCTCCGAGGAAGGGCGCCTCCTCGAGCGGGGCCAGCGCGTGACCCTCTCGATCGAGCCGGAGGAGGTCGTCCTCCTGCCGCCGGAGCCCGAGGCGTGAGCGCGGGCCCGGGGCGCGCCGCCGAGCCCGCGCCGCTGCGCGGCCGCATCGGGACGCTCGCGGGCCCCGTCGGCTGGGCCCTCGTGCTGCTGCTCTTGCCCGGCGTCGTCCTCGCGCTGATGAGCACGGGGTCGCGACCGTCCGCCGGCGGCGTCGTCTACGACGGGTCGATGGAGGCGTGGCGCTGGCTCGCCGACAAGCACGACCTCGTCTCGCGCACGGCGTGGCGCAGCGTGCGCCTTGCCGGACTCGCGACGGTCCTCGCGCTCGCGCTCGCGACCCCCGTCGCGTGGTGGATCGCGCGGGCGCCCGTCTCGCGCCGGCCGCTTCTTTTGCTCCTCGTCGTGCTGCCGTCGTGGACGTCGTTCCTGCTGCGCACCTATGCGTGGCGGTTCGTCTTCGGGACGGAGGGCCCCGTCAACTCGCTCCTCGAGCACCTCGGCTGGACGACCGTGCGCTTCCTCAACACGGAGACGGCCGTGGTGACGGGCCTCGTCTACGGCTACCTCCCCTTCGCCGTATTGCCGATCTACGTCGCCGTCGAGCGCCTCGACCGCGACGTGCTCGCGGCCGCGCGCGACCTCGGCGCGGGGGCCGTCCGGACGTTCGTCTCCGTCGCGTTCCCGCTGACGCTCGCGGGGACGGCGGCGGGTGCGGTGCTCGTGTTCGTCCCGAGCCTCGCCGCGTTCGTGACGCCCGCCGTCCTCGGCGGGAACGACACGTACATGATCGGCCAGCTGACCCAGGACCAGTTCCTAAAGGCCCGCGACTGGCCCGTGGGGGCGGCGCTCGGCGCGGCGCTCGCGGCCGCGGCGCTCTTCGCGCTGCTGCTCGCGGCCCTCGCCGGAGGGAGGGCCCGCCGTGCGTAGGTCACGGTTCTTGACCGCGGCGGGCGTCGTCACGCTCGTCTTCCTCTACGCGCCGGTCCTCGTGCTCGCGGTCTTCTCGTTCAACGGCGGCAAGTACACGGCGTCGTGGGAGGGGTTCTCGCTCCACTGGTACGAGCAACTGATCGAGGGTACGGACCGCACGGCACGGAGCCTCGCCGAGCCCCTGCGCCTGTCGCTGCGGTTGGCGCTCGCGGCGTCGGGCGTGGCCGTCGTCCTCGCGGCGCTGACCGCGGTCGGCACGCGCGGCGCGCCACGGTGGCTCGCGTGGCCGCTCCTCGCGCTCTGGTCGCTGCCCATCCTGCTCCCCGACATCGTGCTCGGGGTGTCGTGGGCGGGCGCCTTCCACCTCCTCGGGATCGCGCCCGGCTTCTGGAGCCTGCTTCTCGCCCACGCCACGATCTGCGCCGCCTTCGGGCTGGTCGTCGTGCGGGCGCGGCTCGCGAGCCTCGACCCGACGCTGCTCGAG
Organism: Planctomycetota bacterium; assembly: GCA_035537895.1. Lineage (GTDB taxonomy): Bacteria > Planctomycetota > PLA2 > PLA2 > JAEUHO01 > DATLLK01. The sequence continues at coordinate 400 of DATLLK010000457.1, read as the reverse complement.
GCCGCGCGCGACCTCGGCGCCACACGCGCGGGCGCCACGTGGCACGTGGTGGTCCCCCACCTGATGCCGGCGCTGATCGCGACGGCGCTGCTCGGCTTCACCATCTCCTTCGACGACTTCATGGTGACGTTCTTCCTCGCGCCGGCAACGGAGCCGACGCTCCCCGTCCGCGTCTACGGGACCGTCACGCGGGGCGCGAGTCCGATCCTGAACGCGCTCGCCACCCTCTCGCTCGTCGGCACGTTCGTCGTGGCGTTCGTGGCCCTGCGCCTGGTCCGACCGGGGACGCCCCGGCCGGAGTGAGCGTCACGCGCCGCCACGGCGTAGGACTGTCGGTCCCCTCCCCGGAGCCACCCGCGTGCGCACCTCCCTCGTCCGCATCGTCCTCCTTGCCCTGGCT
>DATLLK010000456.1:0-17712 GCA_035537895.1 Planctomycetota bacterium | reverse complement strand
GTCGGGACCCCGGCGGATCTGGGCGCCTACCGCTTCGAGGAGGGGTAGGCTCGGCGCACTGGCTGGGGGCGCTCGGGCCCCTTCCGCCTCCTCGCGTACCAGGAGCACGCGTCGTCGTCCTTTGGGCCCTCCGCACCCCATCCAGCGTGCCGACGCGTTCCGGAGGATTCCCGCGGACAGAGACGAAGCGCGCCGAACGATGTCCACGTTCATGCGCACCGATGCGTTCCTCGCGGCGTCACCGCAGAGGGCGTAGGATCCGCCCTCCCCGCGGGAGGCCACCGTGAAGCTGCACGAGTTCCAGGCGAAGGCCCTCTTCCGCGAGGCGGGGCTGCCCGTCCCGCGCGGCCGGCCCGCCACGACGCCCGAGGACGCGGCCGCGGCGTTCACGGAGCTCTCCGTCCCGCTCGCCGTCGTCAAGGCGCAGATCCACGCCGGCGGGCGCGGGAAGGCCGGCGGGGTGAAGCTCGTGCGGCGCGCCGAGGAGGCGCGCGACGTCGCGGCTTCGCTCCTGGGCAGGCCGCTCGTCACGAAGCAGACGGGGCCGGGCGGGACGATCGTGCGCCGCGTCCTCGTCGAGGAGGGGCTCCCGATCGACCGTGAGCTCTACGCCGCGGTCCTGCTCGACCGGCGACTCGAGGCCCCGGTCCTCATGGCGTCCGCGCAGGGCGGCATGGACATCGAGGAGGTCGCCGCGACCGACCCGAAGGCGATCGTCCGGGAGACCGTCGACGCCGCCACGGGCCTCCACGGCTACCAGGCGCGGCGCATGGCGTTCCGCCTCGGCGTGGAGAAGGCGCTCGTCCACAAGACGGCCGCGGTGCTGCAGGGTCTCGTCCGGGTCTTCCTCGCGCGCGACGCGTCGCTCGTCGAGGTGAACCCGCTCGTCACCACGAAGGACGAGCGCGTCATCTGCCTCGACGGCAAGGTCACGATCGACGACAACGGACTCTTCCGCCAGGCCGCGGCCGCGGCCCTGCGCGACGTGGACGAGGAGGACGCGACGGAGCGGCGCGCGAAGGACGCGGGCCTCTCCTACATCAAGCTCGACGGCAACATCGGCTGCCTCGTCAACGGGGCGGGCCTCGCGATGGCGACGATGGACCTCGTCCAGCTCCACGGCGGGACGCCCGCGAACTTCCTCGACGTCGGCGGCGGCGCGACGGCCGAGCAGGTGACGACCGCGTTCCGGATCATCCTCGAGGATCCCGCGGTGCGCGGCATCCTCGTCAACATCTTCGGCGGCATCCTGCGCTGCGACGTGCTCGCCGAGGGCATCGTGACGGCGACGAAGGCCGTCGGCCTGAAGGTGCCGCTCGTGGTGCGCCTCGAGGGGACCAACGTGGCCGAGGGCCGCGAGATCCTCGGCCGGAGCGGACTGCGGATCGTGGCCGCGACCGACCTGACCGACGCGGCGAAGAAGGTCGTGGAGGCCCTGTCGTGAGCATCCTCGTCGGCAGGGGCACGCGCCTCATCACCCAGGGCATCACGGGCGACGCCGGGCGCCGCCACTCGCTCGCGTGCCGCGAGTACGGGACGCAGGTCGTCGGCGGGGTCACGCCGGGACGCGGCGGGACGGACGTCGAGGGCATCCCCGTGTTCGACACGGTGGCCGACGCCGTCGCGCGCACCGACGCGAACGCCACGATGATCTTCGTCCCGCCGCCGTTCGCCGCGGACGCGGTCCTCGAGGCGGTGGACGCGCGCATCCCGCTCATCGTGTGCATCACCGAGGGGATTCCCGCGATCGACGAGGTGCGGATGAAGGACGCCGTGCGGCGCGCCGGCCTCCGCATGATCGGGCCCAACTGCCCCGGCGTGATCACGCCCGGCGAGGCCAAGGTCGGCATCATGCCCGGCTACATCCACCGGCCCGGGCGGGTGGGCGTCGTCTCGCGCTCGGGCACGCTGACGTACGAGGCGGTCTGGCAGCTGTCGAGCCTCGGCCTCGGCCAGAGCACGTGCGTGGGCATCGGCGGCGACCCGGTGATCGGCACGACCTTCCTCGACGCGCTCGCGCTCTTCAGCCGCGACCCCGACACCGACGCGATCCTGCTGATCGGCGAGATCGGCGGCAGCGCCGAGGAGGAGGCGGCGGCCTTCATCCAGTCCGAGGTGCGCAAGCCCGTGGCCGCGTTCATCGCGGGCGCCACGGCGCCCCCGGGCAAGCGCATGGGCCACGCGGGCGCGATCATCGCCGGCGGCAAGGGCACGGCCGCCGAGAAGAAGGAGGCGCTGCGCGCCGCGGGGATCGCCGTCGCGGAGTCGCCCGCCGACATGGGGCGGACCCTCGCCGCGGTGCACTCGAAGACCCCGCGCACGACAGTCGTCGTCACGGGCGCCGCTCGTCGGGCGACGAGCGCCAAGCGTGTGCCCGCGAAGGCGAAGGCCGGCTCCGCCGTCCGCGCCGTGACGTCGAAGGGCAAGGCGTCCACGTCGAAGGTGAGGACGGGTACCTCGAAGGCCGCCAAGAAGGCGCCGAAGGCGCGCACCGTGCGCCACGCGGGCGCCTCGGCCCGTGTGCGCGCGGCGATAGCCCGCGCCGCTCGACGGGCGACGGCGGTGGTAGGCTCCCGGCCGCGTGAGCCCCGCCGCGCCGCACACTCCGCGTCCGAGCCTCGCCGCGCTCCCGCCGGCGCGCCGGCTCGCGCTCGGGCTGTTCCTCCTCGGGCTCCTCGCCTTTCACGGCCTCACGCAGGTCCAGCTCGCGCTGGCGGTGGGGGGCGGCGCGTGGCCGTCCCCGACGGACGTCCTCCACCGCTACCACGGCGACCCCACGAAGTCGGTGCTGCACAAGGTCCTCGACCCCGCTCTCGGCGTGGACGACCCGAAGCGCATGTACCCGTTCCTCGGCTCCTCGGACGAGGAGATGCGCGACCGCCGGGCGGCCGTCCTCGCGTGGGTGGAGGGCGGCGCCACGCGCGAGGGGTACGGAGCGGTCCGTCCCGTGTTCGAGGGCGAGCTCACCTGCGGCCTGTGCCACTCGACCCGCCCCGACGCGGAGGGGAACCGGCGGGCCCGTCACGACCTGCCGTTCGAGTCCTTCGAGCAGGTGGTCGCCGCCGCGCGCCCGGATCGCGGGATGACGCCGGCCGACCTCGGCACGACCTCGCACAACCATCTGTTCGCCTTCCTCGTCGGCGCGCTCCTCGTCGGGTGGGCCTTCACGGGGACGCGGTGGAGAGGGCCGATCGTGCCCTTCCTCGTCGCGCTCTCCTTCGCCGGCGCTCTCGTGGACGTGGCGTCGTGGTGGCTGACGAAGAGCCACGGAGGCCCGTTCCACCTGCTCGTGATGGCGGGCGGCGCGGCCTGGGGCGGCGCGCTGACGACGATGGCCGTGTTGACGCTCGACGAGCTGTGGCTCCGCTCGACGATCGGACGCGTGCTCGCCGCGGTGCTGCGCCCGCTGCGCCTCGGGCACCTCGAGCGCGAGTGACGCGCCGGGGTGAGCGCTCCCCGACCGGCTACGGGAACGAGAAGACGCCGATCGTCCCGCCGGCGGCCGGCACGGCCCACGCGCCGCCGCCCAGCGGGGCGGGCGCCACGCGCAGCGTCCCCCCGAGCGTCCCGTCGACGAGCGTCCCGACGCCGGGCGCGTGGATCCACACGCGGCCGTCCGCGAGGGCCGCCCCCACGCGGCCCCCGTCGGCCACGAGGCTCCCGACGACCGCGGCCGAGAGATCGTGGTCGCCCTTCACCACGCCCGTCGCCGCGTCCACGACGCGCACGTGCCCGCCGCGCTCGGCGACGAGGACCACGCCGCCGGCCTCGGCCGGGGCGCCGATCACGTCGCCGAGCCCGGGCCGGCGCCACAGGACCTCGCCGTCCGGGCCCACCGCGAGCAGCGTGCCGTCGGCCGACAGGGCGAGCACCCCGCGCTCGGACACCGCGAGGCCGACGATGGGGGAGCGCGGGGCCACGGAGGCCGTCCGCGCCGACTTCGTGACGGCGTCGACACGCGTCACGTCGCCCGCCGCGTCGCCGACCCAGAACGCGCGGTGCGCCGCGAGCACCCCCGCGGTGACGGTGGCCGGACTCCCGGCGTAGGAGACCTCCGCGTCGCCGTCGATCAGGGCGACGGCGTCCTCCATCGCGACGGCGACGCGCCCGTCGACGGCGGCGGCGTCGCCCACCGGGCGCGAGCGCAGGGCGGTCTCGCCGAGGAGGATCCCGTTCGCCGCGTCCACGCGGACCATGCGTCCCTCGAGGACCGGCACCCACAGCCGGTCGCCGACGAGCACGGGACGGCCCCGGACGCCCTCCATGCTGCGAAGGTCCACGGTCCAGCGCGGCGTGCCGTCGCGGCCGTCGTGTCGCCGCGCCCGTCCCGAGCGCGTGCAGAGCACGACGTCCCCGTCGACCGCGACGAGAGGGGCCTCGAGCACCGCCGGCGGCGCGGCCGACCAGCGCAGGCGGGGCACGAGGCGGACGTCCATGCGACCGGAGGGCTTGCCGGCGGTCGTCTCGAGGACGACCGACCTCGGCTCGAACCCCTCCGCGGTGACGGTCAGCGTCGGGGCCGCGCCCCAGCCGTAGCGCACGACGACGGAGCCGTCCGCGCGCGGCGCGGCGCTCTTCCCGTCGAGCGCCACCACGGCCTGCGGCGGCGTCGGGACCACCCGCAGGGGGATGGTGAAGACGTCGTCGAAGCGGATGCCCGGGTGCTGCTCCGAGATCCGCGCGTAGGCGACGGCCGCACCCTCGACGTCGCCCGCCTGCTCGGCCGCCTCGGCGGCCGCGAGCGTGCGCCGCAGGTCGCGGAGCGTGTCCGCGCGGGCGCGCGCGAAGGCGGCGACGCCGCGCTTCTTCACGTAGTCGGCGAGGGGTCGAAGGACCGGATCCACATCCACCTGCGCGAGCAGCGCCTCGAGCCGGCCGTAGCAGGCCTCGGCGCCGTCGAGGTCGCCCCGCGCGAGCGCCTTGACCGCCTCCGACCGTGCCTTCTCGTACGCATCGACCACCAGCGCGCGGTGGAGCTCGCGTCGCGCCGCGTCGAGGTCGCCTGCGCGTCCGGAGACCGCCTTCACGAAGGACTCCACGTCGCTCTCGACGGCGCGCAGCTCCGTCCGAACCTCCTGCGACGCGACGACCTCGGGGAGGGCGTTCGCGAGGTCGCGGGCGGCCGCCGCCGAGGCGCGCGCGTGCTCGGCGAAGGCCGGGTCCGTCGCCGCGGTGGCGCGATCGAGGATCGACCGGAAGGCCTCGGTGTCGGCGGGGGGGCGCTCCACGAGCGCCGGGGCGGCGTTCAGCGCGTCGCGGCGCTCGAGCGCGGCGCGGCGCAGGGCGTTCAGCGCGACGCCGAACGGCTCGCGCAGCCCGTCCGCCACGGTGCGCCGCTGCGCCGCGCCCGCCGGGAGCGCGCGGACCGCCGCCGCGATCTCCACCACGGGCGCCACGTGGCCCGGCGCCGGCCACTGCTCGAGCGCCGCGCGCGCGGCGTTCAACGCCGCGGTCGCGCGCGCCGCGGCCTGCGCGTCGGCAGCGGCCGCGCGCACGTCGGGTTTCGCGTGGCCCTGGACGGAAGCGCGCAGCCGTGCCGCTTCCGCGGCCTCCGCCGTGCCCGCGTGCTCGACGTCGATCCGTGCGAGGAGGGCCAGGGTGGCGGCGGAGTCGCCGCGTCCCGCCGCCTCCTTCGCCTGCGCGAGGAGGCTCGCCGCCGGCCGCGGCCAGAGCACGAGCCCGCACGCGCCCAGCACGAGGAACAGGCCCCCGACGATCAAGGGCACCTTGCGGCCGCCGACGCCACCCTCGACCTTCGCCCGGAACTGGCGCAACAGGTCGGTGCGGTCGGGGGCCAGGTGCAGCACCGCGTCGCGGCAGAACGTGGCCGCCTCGCGGTCCGCGCGCCGCCGGCAGGGCGTGGGCAGCGCCTGGGCGAGGCGTGCCATCTCGCGCACCGCACGGTCGCGCTCCCCCGCGCGCACGAGCGCCTTTGCGAGGAGGACGCGGGCGGCGACATCGTCGCTCTTCGTGGCGAGCAGGTCGACGAGGATGGCCGCGGCGCGCGCGCCGTCGCCGGACTCGAGCGCGGCGGCGGCGAGCTCGCGGCTCGTGGAGGAGTAGGCCGTCTCGTCCCCGAGCTCGCGCGCGGCCGCGCGCAGGCCCTCGAGGGCGCCCGGGTCGCCGGGTCGGCGTTCGAGCAGGCGCTCCCAGACCCTCTTCGCCTCCATCGGGCGAAGGTTCGCCTGGCACGCCAGGGCCCACACGCGCAACGCGTCGTGCTCGTCGTCGACGCGGCCGGAACCCGTCGCGATCTCCACGGCCGTCTCGAAGGGCGCCATCTGGTCGGGGGCCTGGGACTGCCACTGCCGCAGCAGCGCCAGCGCCGCGGGGACGTCCTGAGCCTCCACGCGCTCCTGGACGCGGGCCGCGAGCTCCGGCGAGGTGGGCAGCCGCGCGACGCCGGCGTCCACGAGCGAGGCGACCGCGCAGTGCCCCGCGAACAGCGTCAACCCCTCCGCGAGGGACGCGTCGCGGAGCATCGTGCGCCCGTCCAGCCGCCCGAGCATCCGGCGCGGGACGTCGTCGAGGGCGTCGAGCGCCTCCGGGGCCGCGTCCTCGCGGGCGAGGACGAGGACCGCCGCGGAGCCGATCCGCTCCGCGATGGCGCGACGCTCCTCCTGTCGCTGGGCGGCGCGCAGGAGCAGGACCGAGGGATCGAGGAGCACGCGCGCCCCGGGCGGGAGCGCCGTCTCGTCGAGCGCCGCGTCCTCGAACCGGAAGTCGCCGTCCGTCCAGGTGAGCACGTCGAGCACGCAGTCCTCGACGGTCTCGTGGAGGAGCGACGGCACCGCCCGCCGGTCGAGCTCGCCGCGCTCCTCGAGCGCCGCGAGGAGCGCCGCGTCGTCGAGGTTCCCGGCGCGCAGCCCGTCGACGACCTCCCGCGCGACGACGCCGCGTTGCACGAGCGCATCGACCGTCGTGCGGTCGTCGAGCACCTGCGGATCGAGGAGGCGCAGGCCGAGCTCGCCCACGTGCACGACGGCCCGGCGCCCGCCGCTGCGAACGTGGAAGCTGCCGGTCTGCCCGGCCTGGACGACCGTCTCGAGGACATCGCCCAGTCGAAGTTGTCGGAGATTGCCCTGCAGCGGCATCGCGATCCCGGGGTGGGAGGTGGCAGGACGGGGTCGATTGACCACCCATCCCGCTCTTGTATCGGCCCCGTCCGGCAGGGGTCTGTAGCGCAGGTCGCCGGCCCCCGGTACGGCCACGGGGCGACGTATGCCCCGTCGCGCAAGGTGCTTGCGACCGAGGCGCGGACCGTGCGGGCGCCCGGACCGGGCCTCTCCCGTCTCCTACTCGCGCGACTCGGCGAGCCGCTGGTGCAGCCGGACGTTCTTCTCCGCCACCTTGCGCCGCAGCTCGGCCCGGTAGGCCTGGAGCCGGTGCTGCAGCTCCTCGTCGTTCAAGGCGAGGATCTGGGCGGCGAGAAGGGCCGCGTTGTTCGCCCCCGCCTCGCCGATCGCGACCGTCGCGACGGGCACGCCCGCCGGCATCTGGACGGTCGAGTAGAGCGAGTCCGCCCCTCCGAGCGAGGCCGTCGGCATCGGGATGCCGATCACCGGAAGGGTCGTGAGCGAGGCCATGACCCCGGCGAGGTGCGCCGCGCCGCCCGCGGCCGCCACGATCACCCGCAGCCCCCGAAGTCGCGCGGTGCTCGCGTACTCGTGGGCGCGCTCCGGCGTGCGGTGCGCGGAGAGCACGTTCGCCTCGTAGGGGATGTCGAAGTCCTCGAGCACGTCGAGGCACCGCTGCATCACGGGGAGGTCGCTGTCGCTCCCCATCACGACGCCGACGACGGGCGGGCGCACGTCGGGCTCGGCACGCTCGTCGACGCGGGGGGGGACGTTCTTCGGCTGGCTCATCGGTAGACGGTCTCCGGCGCGGCGTCTCGGGCGTCAGTCGCGCCCGGTCAGGCGGCGGTGGATCTCTCGGTACGTGGCCGTGGTCTGCGCCACGACCTCGGGGGGCAGCGTCGGCGCGGGGGGCACGTGGTCCCACCCCGCGCGGTCGAGCCAGTCGCGGATGCGCTGCTTGTCGTAGGAGGCCTGGGGGCGGCCGGGGACGTAGGCGCGGGCGTCCCAGAATCGCGAGGAGTCGGGCGTCAGGACCTCGTCGCCGAGCGTGATCGTCCCGTCGGCGTCCGTGCCGAACTCGAGCTTCGTGTCGGCGATGAGGACGCCGCGCGCCTCGGCGATCGCGCAGGCCTCGCGGTAGACCGCGAGCGTCAGGTCGCGCAGGCGCGCCGCGGCCGGGGCTCCGACGATCGCCGCGGTCCGCGCGAAGTCGATCGTCACGTCGTGCCCGACCGCCTCCTTCGTGGACGGCGTGAAGAGGGCCGGGTCGAGCTTCGCGCACTCGACGAGGCCGGCGGGCAGGCGGTGGCCCGAGACCGCGCCCGTCGTGCGGTAGTCCTTCCAGCCGCTGCCCGTCAGGTAGCCGCGCACGACGCACTCGACCGGGAACATCGTCAGGCGGCGCGCGAGCGTGGCCCGGCCCCGCAGCGCGTCGGCGTGGCGACGCACGGCGGGGGGCATGCGGTCGACGTCGGTCGTGATCACGTGGTTCGGCACGACGGCCTTCAGCGCGTCGAACCAGAACGTCGAGAGGGAGGTCAGCACGCGCCCCTTGTCGGGGATGCCCGGCGAGAGCACGCTGTCGTAGGCGCTGACCCGGTCCGTCGCGACGATCAGAAGGGCTTCGCCGACCTCGTAGACGTCACGGACCTTCCCACGGTGGACGAGGCGCAGGCCGTCGAGGCGCGTCTCGAGGAGAGCGGGGGCGGGAGCGGACATCACGATCCTCCGGCGGAGGGGGGATCGTACATGGGCCCGCGTCGCACCCCGACCCTCCCGCAGGGCGCGGCGCCGGGATGGTAGCGTCCGCGGGTGGCCCTCCACGCCGTGAGCCCCGCGACGGCGCCCCTTGGCGGCCGTTCCCGTGTGCCGGCCAGCAAGAGCCTCGCCCAGCGGGCGCTGGTCCTCGCCGTCCTCGCGGAGGGCCGCTCGGAGGTGGTGGCCGAGGGACCGGCCTCCGAGGACGTCGTGCGCCTCGCCGGCGCGCTCACCGATCTCACGGGCGCGCACGTCCCGCCCTCCGGGGGGATCGACGGGGCCTTCGGACCCCGTGGGCTCGGGGCCGACCTCGTGTCGCGGCGCCTCGACCTGGGGATGAACGGGACGGGCTTTCGCTTCGCCGTGGCGCTCGCGGCGCTGCGGCCGGCCGGCGCGCGCACGCTGGTCACGGGCGCCCCGCGCCTGCTCGCCCGACCGCACGCGCCTCTCCTGCGGGCGCTCCACCGGCTCGGCGCGCACGTGCTCCGCCGCGGATCCGGGGCGGTGCGCGTGCTCGGCGGCGCGTGGACGGCACACGAGGTGGCGGTCCCCGCCGACGTGTCCAGCCAGTTCGCGAGCGCGCTCCTGCTCGTGGCGCCGCGGGCGGGCGGGCTCACGCTTCGCCTCGTGGGGGAGGCGGTGAGCGACGCCTACACGAAGCTCACCGTCGCGACGATGGCTCGATTCGGGGTGGCGGTGACCCACGAGGGCTCGACGTGGACCGTCGCCCCGGGCGCGCCCCGGGCCGCGCGCCTCGTCGTCGAGGCGGACGCGTCCTCCGCCGCCGTGTGGTGGGCCGCCGCGGCTCGCGCGGGCGGGCACGTCGTCGTCGAGGGACTCCCGGCCGACTCGGCCCAGCCCGACCTCGCCTTGCTCGAGGTCCTCTCGCGCATGGGCGCGACGGTTCGGCGCACCGACGACGGGCTCGTGCGCGTCGAGGGCGCGGGCGGGCCGCTGCGCGCGGCGGGAGACGTGGACCTGCGGGACACGCCCGACCTCGCCCCGCTCGTCGCGGCGCTCGCCGCGGACGCGGAGGGGGAGACGCGCATCGTGCGGGCACCGCACCTGCGGTGGAAGGAGTCGGACCGGATCGCCACGATCGTCGCGGCCGTGCGCGCGGTGGGCGGCGACGCCGAGGCGCGGGACGACGGGCTCGTCGTCCGGGGTCGGGCGCTCGCGGGCGGGCACGTGTCGGTTCGCGGCGACCACCGGATCGCGCTCGCCTTCGGCGCACTGGGCCTCGCGGTGCCCGGTGTCGTCCTCGAGGGGGCGGAGGCGGTCAGCAAGTCCTGGCCCGGATTCCTCGAGGAACTCGCCCTCCGGGGGCGTGCATAGGCCGGGGCCTCGCGGCCGGCAGACCCGAGTTGTGCGGGGCGGGCCCGGGGACCCGACCCTACAATCGCGGGCTTCCCCGAGGGAGTCGCCCGGATGCCCGTCCTTCCCCGTCGCGGCACGCAGGTGCTCGCCACCGCCTGCCTGCTCTGGGTCGCCGCGACGGCGGTGCGCGCCGAGGCCGCCTGGGAGCGCCCGATCCGGGACGGCATCGTCGCCCAGGACCGGGAGATCGCCCGGTCGGGGGCGAAATCCGTGCTGCGCCGACTCGAGAGCCAGGCGTCCCGCGAAGCCGACGTGCCCACCCTCTACCTCCTCGCCCGCGCGTACGGGAAGGCCGGCGACGCCGCGTCCGCCCTCACGACGTACGGCGACGTGCTGAAGCAGGCGCCCGACTGCTGGTTCGCCTGGCGCGACCGCGGCGTGCTCCGGGCGATGGGGAAGGACCTGAAGGGAGCGGAGGAGGACCTGCGCCGGGCCGTGCAGGTGAAGCCCGATTACGCGGACGCCCTCCAGCCCCTGGGCGTCCTGCTCGTGGAGACCAAGCGCTACGACGAAGGCGTCCGCCTCCTCCAGCGCGTCCTCGACGCGGACCCCGCGCGGGAGTCGGCCCGGATGCAGATCGTCGAGGCGTGGCTCGAGGCCGGTCGCCCCGACGACGCGCTCCGGGAGATCTCCCCGCTCCTGACGCGGTCCCCGCGCGACCCGGGCCTGCGCCACGTCCAGGGGCGGGTCCTCGCCGCGAAGGGCGACACGGCCGGCGCGCTCGCCGTCTACAAGCAGCTCGCCATCGAGTTCCCCGACCGGGACGGGCCGCTCCGCACGTGGCTGGGCGTCGCCGCGAAGTCGGGCCGGCTCGACCCCGACGAGACCATCTGGGTCCTCGAGCGCCTGCGCCGCATCGTGCCGAAGCCCGAGGAGAAGCAGGCGATCACCGAGCAGATCGAGTCCATCCGCCGGCAGATGTCCGCGGGGCAGTCCACTCCGGCGGGGCCTCCGACCCCGGCGGCGCTCGCGGCCCAGGTGCGCGACCCCGACGTCGCGCGGCGGCGCCTGGCGCTCCTCTACCTCCTCCAGGCGGCCAAGGAGACGCTCACGCTGAAGGGCGACCTGCTCCTCGCGCTCGTCGAGCGCCTCGACCCCGTGCGCGAGCCGGCGGCCGGCAACCGCGCGCTCGCGCTGGCGGTCTTCGAGCGCTACGCGTCGGCCGAGATCGCGCCCGTCGTGCGCGGCTCGCTCCGCGACCCCGACGGCGACGTGCGATGCAAGGCGGCCGACGTCCTGCGGAAGGCGGACACGCCGTTCGCCACGGCGGCGCTCGCCCGGCACGCGACGGGCCAGGACGCGGCGCTCGCGACCTCGGCCCGGCTCGCGATCTACGGCATCGCGCGCGTGGCGCCCCCGTACGCCGAGGACACGCCGGAAGCGCAGGCCGTGGCGTTCCGGATCTGGTGGGCGGGACCCGACGGCCGCGCCGCCAAGACGAAGGCGATCGCGGCCGTGGCGACCGCAGCCGACCTCGCCCCCGACGAGCTCATCTTCCAGTTCGTGATCGACGAGGACCCCGAGGTCCGGGCCGCGGCCTACCGCGGGCTGAAGGCGCTGGTGCCGGGCGCCGTGGGAGGCTCGCCCCGGGCCGCCTGGATGCGCACGCTGCCCGAGGTCGACGAAGCCGGGCTCCGACCGGACCGGCGGGATGCGTTCCTCGAGACGATGATCACCTGGTGGGAGAAGCGCCCGTCGTGACGTCACGCCGCCCTCGGATCCTCCTCGCTCTCCACGCCGCGCTCCTCGCGACGCTCGCGTCCGTCGCCGCGACGCCGGCCCTCGCCGCCGACGCGCCCCGGGCGGCCAAGGCGCCGTGGGAGCTCGAGGTCGAGTCGGAGGCGGCGGAGCAGACGGGCCAGATCGACCGGGCGCGGCCGAGGAAGGCCATGGCCGGCGTCGTCAACGTGTACGCGAGCCGGCTCGCGCGCAGCCGGTCGCCCCTCAACCACTTCCTCTACGGGCGGGCGCTCTACTACAACGAGGATCCGGTGGGGGCGCGCGCGCAGATGCAGCTCGCCCTCGAGGCCGACCCCGCCTTCTATCCCGCGCGCGTGCGCCTGGCGCTCCTCCTGCTCGATCTCAAGAACTACGCGGACGCCGAGAAGCAGCTGACGCAGGTCATCGCCGTCCGCCCCGACCTGCCCGAGGCGCTCGAGCTCTCGTTGCGGTCGGCCGTGGAGCAGAAGGACTGGGACCGCGCCGTGGGCCTCCTCACCCGGCGGATCGACCGCGAGCCCTCGGCGGCGAGGTGGCGGGCGCTCCTCGGGCAGGTCCACATGCAGCGGCGCGACTGGGAGGCGGCGCGGCGCGAGTGGTCCTTCCTGCGGCAGCGCGACCCCGCGTCGACCGAGTACCGCTTCTTCCACGCCGTCTCGCGCGTCGAGGCCGGCGAGGTGGACGCGGGCATCGCCGACCTCGAGGCGCTCTCGAAGGAGGACCCCGGCCGGCTCGACGTCCTCGACCGCCTCCGGTCGGCCTACGCGCTGAAGAAGGACCGCGAGAAGGTGCGCGCGACGCTCGAGCGGATGGTCCCGCACTTGACGGAGGAGGGCAAGAAGGAGGCGCTCGCGATGATCGAGCGTCTTCGCAGGGGACCGGAGGCGGCCGGCGAGCCCACGACGGCGACGGTGTCGTGGACCCAGGTCATGGCCACGGCGACGGACGACCCGGACAAGGACCGGCGCGCCCGGGCGCTGAGGGCCCTCCACGAGGGCTGCCAGATGGGCTACCTGAAGGAGGTCCCGGCGATCGTGATCCGGCGGGTGTCGAGCGACGTCGAGCCGGATGCCGCGTGCCGCGCGTGGGTCGTGCGCATCCTCGGGCAGCTCTCGCCGCAGGTCCTGCCCGTCGTCTCGCTCGCGCTCTACGACGAGGACGCGACCGTGCGCACGATCGCCTCCGAGGTCCTCGGCGAGATGGGGCAGCCGGCCGCCGTCCTCTACCTGCTCCCGTTCACGGAGACGGAGGGACTCGACCTCGTGGAGTACGAGAGCGTGCGCGCCGCGCTCGCGCGCCTGACGGACTCCTTCGACCTCCCGCCCGGCTGCTCTGCGGTCGCCTCCCGGGACGACCTCCAGGCGTCGCGCGAGGCCTGGAGGCGCTGGCGCCTGTCCGACGAGAGCGTCCCGGTGAAGCTCGCGGCGATCCGCCAGCTCGGCGAGGTGGGGGAGACGTCGCCGGAGCGGTTCCTCTACGACCTCGTGCAGGACCCCACCTTCGAGGTGATGCGGGCCGCCTACCTCGCGATGCGGACGGCCGTCAGCCGGCCTCCGCGCGACCCCGTCGAGCGCAAGGTCTTCCCGAAGTTCCCCTCCGTCCCGGACGCCGACGTCACGCGGGCCTCCATGAAGACGATCCAGGACCGCGTCAAGTCGTGGTGGGGCGAGTGGGTCGCCGAACGGCGCGCGTTCATCCGCGCGAAGGGCCCCGGGGGCCGCTGACCCGCGTGATCGACCTCCACGCCCACGTCCTGCCGGGCGTCGACGACGGCGCGAGGGACCTGCCCGAAGCGCTCGACATGCTCCGCATCGCCGTCGCGGCGGGCACGAAGGTCCTGTGCGCGACGCCGCACCAGCACGGGCCCACCTACGACGTGCCGCGGGCCGACGCCGAGACGACGTTCCACGCGCTCGCGGCGGCGGCGCTCGCCGCGGGCATCGACCTCGAGCTGCGGCTCGCTGCCGAGACGTGGTACCGCGCGGACCTGCCCGAGCTCGCGCGCGCCGGGCGCCTCGCGACCTACGCGACCGGCGGGCACCGCTTCGCCCTGATCGAGTTCCCCCCGACGCACGCGCCGCCCGAGGCGGCCGACGTCTTCTTCCGGCTGCGGCTCGAGGGCGTGACGCCCGTGATCGCCCATCCCGAGCGCAACGCCGGACTGCGCTCGCGGCCCGCCGAGGCGCTCGCGCTGCGCGCGGCCGGCGCGCTCCTCCAGGTGACCGCCGGCGCCCTGACGGGGGAGTTCCGGGCCGAGGTGCGCGACTGCGCGAAGTGGCTGGCGAAGAAGGGCGCGATCGACCTGCTCGCGAGCGACGCCCACCGGCGCGACCGGCGCATGCCGGGCCTCGCCGAAGGGGCCGAGGTGCTCGCGCGATGGGCGGGCCGCGCCGCGGTCGGGCGGGCGACCGAGGACGTGCCCGCCGCGATCCTCGAAGGGCGTGAGGCGCCCGGCGGTCCCGCCGCGTAGCGGCGCGCGCCCGGCGGGAGTCCCCCGCCGCACGCCGCGGACGCGCCGGAGCGGACCGGCCGTCCGCGACGGGCCGCGCGGTCGTCATCCGCCCGTACACTGTCGCGCCGCCGCATGCGTCGCCTCCGCCCCTTCCTCCTCGCCGTGCTCCTCGCCGGCCTCCTGTGCCCCGCCGGCGCACACGCCGCGCCCCCGAAGAAGAAGGCCCTCGACCGCCGGATCGCCGAGCGGATCAAGGCGGCGAAGCCGGCGGCCGGCTCGCTGGGCCTGCTGGTCGTGGACCTGCGCGACGGGACCGTGGTCGCCTCGCTCGAGGCGGACCGCCCCCTCGTGCCCGCAAGCGTCGCGAAGCTCGTTACGGCGGCCGCGGCCCTCGACCTCCTCGGTCCGGGTCACCAGTTCGTGACCACGCTCGAGGCGCGGGGGACGCTCGACCCCGCGACGGGCACGCTCGCGGGCGACCTCTACCTGCGCGGGTCGGGCGACCCCAACCTCTCGCGCCGCGAGCGCGAGAGCGACCCGCTCTGGCCTCTGTCCGCGCTCGCGAAGGCGGCGGCCGACGCGGGGGTCAAGAGGGTCACCGGGGCGCTCGTGCTCGACGACGGCGCCTTCGACCGCAGCTTCACGCACCCGAACTGGTCGCCGGAGGACCTCGGCCACTGGTACGGAGCGCCGGTCTCGGGGCTCTCCTGGAACGACGGGTGCGTGACGGTCCTCGTGCGCGGCGCACAAGCCGCGGGCTCGCCGGCCCGCGTGCTCGCCCCCTCCACGGCGGGGCCCTGGCCGATCGACGCCGCCGTGACGACATGGGAGCGTGGCCGAGACACCGTGGTTGACGGCGCGTGGAGCGCAGCGAAGCGGCTTCGCGTCACGGGCGGCATCGCTCCGGGCATCGAGTATCAGTTCGATGAGCCCGTCCCGGACCCGATCGCGTTCACGGGCGCGGCGACGCTTGCGGCGCTGTCCGCCGCCGGCGTGCGCGTCGCCGGGGGGGCGCGGCCCGCCGCCACGGCGGCCGACCGCGCCCCCGCGAGCGTGCTCGGCACGGTGAAGCACGGCCTTCCCGAGACGCTGCGCGTGATGAACCGGCGAAGCCAGAACTTCTACGCGTCGCTCGTGTTCAAGGCCTGCGGCGTCGAGCACGAAGGGGTCGGCACGTGGGAGTCGGGCGAGCGAGCGATCCGTGCCGTGCTCGAGGCCCGTGGAGCGTGCGCCGACGGTCTGCGCGTCGTCGACGGCTCGGGCCTCTCGCGGAAGAGTCGCCTCTCGGCTGCCTCGCTCGTGCGCCTCCTCGTCGCCTTCGATGCGGACCCCTTGCGCGGGCCGATCCTGCGCGACTCGCTCGCGATTCCCGGGGAGGACGGGACGCTTCGGCGCATGCGCGACCCGCGCGCCCGCGCCCGCGTGCGCGCCAAGACGGGCACGCTCAAGGGGGTCGGGGCGCTCGCGGGCTACGTCGACCGCGAAGGCGGCGCGCCGGGCCACGCCTTCGCCGTCATCGGCAACAAGGCGGACGGCCGCGACGTCGCCGAGGACATCGTGACCGAGCTGCTCGACGGATGAGCGCGGACGACCCCGAGGGGGACGGACTCCGCTTCGAGCCCGAGCCGGCCGCGAGCGGGGGAGTGCGCGGCCCCGTCCCGCTCGCCGAGCGCATGCGGCCGCGCACGCTCGACGAGGTGGAGGGGCAGGAGTCGGTGCTCGCGCCGGGGACGTTCCTGCGCGAGGCGGTGCGCGAGCGCCGGGTGCCGAGCATCGTGCTCTGGGGGCCGCCCGGCACCGGCAAGACGACCATCGCGCGCGCGCTCGCCGCCTCCGTCGGTGGCGCCTTCGTCGCCCTCTCCGCCGTGACCTCGGGTGTCAAGGACGTGCGGCTCGTGATCGACGAGGCGCAGCGCCGGCGGGCGCGCGGGGGCAGCACCATCCTCTTCGTGGACGAGATCCACCGGTTCAACAAGGCCCAGCAGGACGCGTTCCTGCCCCACGTCGAGGCGGGGACCGTGGTGCTCGTGGGCGCGACGACGGAGAACCCCGCGTTCGCGCTGACGCGGGCGCTGCTCTCGCGGCTCCGCACGGTCGTCCTCGTCCCGCTCGGGCCCGAGGCGCTCGGTCGCATCCTCGACCGTGCGCTCGAGGACCCCGCGCGCGGGCTCGCGGGCCGCCATGCCCTCTCGCCCGCCGCGCGCTCCGCGCTGATCGACCTCTCCGACGGCGACGCACGCCGGTGCTTGAACGCGCTCGAGGGCGCGGCCGCCCATTCGCTCGCGCGTGGCGGGGGAGGCGAGGTCACGCTCGACGACGTGCGCGAGGGCGCCCAGCGGCGCGTCGCCGACTACGACCGCGCCGGCGACCGCGCGTACGACGCCCTCTCGGCGTTCCACAAGTCGCTCCGCGGCAGCGACCCCGACGCCGCCCTCTTCTGGATGGCGCGGATGCTCGAGGGCGGGGAGGACCCGCTGGTCGTCGTGCGCCGGATGGTCGCGATGGCGTTCGAGGACGTGGGCCTCGCCGACGTCCACGCCGCCCGCGTGGCGCTCGAGGCGAAGGCGGCCGTCGAGATGCTCGGGCTGCCCGAGGGCGAGCTCGGCATGGTGCGCGCGGTCGTCTACCTCGCGACGGCGCCGAAGTCGAATGCCGTCGTGCTCGCGATGGGCGCGGCCCACGACGCGGCGAAGGCGCACCCCTCGGCGCCCGTGCCCCTCCACCTGCGCAACGCGCCGACGGACTTGGCGAAGTCGCTGGGGCACGGCGAGGGCTACCTCTACCCGCACGACCATCCGAACGCCTTCGTCGCGCAGGACTACCTCCCCGAGGCGCTCGCGGGCGCGCGCTTCTACGAGCCGGTCGAGGTCGGCGACGAGCGCGAGGTCGCCCGGCGGCTCGCCTGGTGGCGCAAGCTGAGGGAGTCGGGCGCGCGGCCCCGCGGCGGCGCCGAGGAGACCCGATGATCGACGCCGCGATCGAGATCGCCCGGGAGGCGGGCGACCTCCTGCTCGAGAGGTTCGGCCGGCTGACGGGCGCGGAGATCGACCGCAAGGGTCCGCGCGACCTCGTGACCGCGGCCGATCGCGACGCCGAGGCCCTCATCCACCGCCGTCTCGCCGCGGCCTTCCCCGACCACGGGATCCTCGGCGAGGAGGGCGCGCGCCGCGACGTGCCCGGCGGCCCCGTGTGGATCGTGGACCCGCTCGACGGGACGACGAACTTCGTGCATGGCATCCCCGCGTTCTGCGTGAGCCTCGGGCTCGTCGAGGGGGGACGTCCCGTCCTCGGCGTCGTGCACGCGCCCGCGCTCGGCCAGACGTTCTGGGG
>DATLLK010000455.1:0-2990 GCA_035537895.1 Planctomycetota bacterium | reverse complement strand
CGCACGCGTCATCGCGCAGCTGAAGGCGTTCCTCGCGACCCCGCCCGAGTCCACGTCCTTCGGCCGGGTGGCCGGCCGTCTGCCGACGGAGTGGACCGAGCGCGCCTCCCTCGCGCGCGCGCTGATGGAGCGCCTCGAGCGCGACATCCGACCCGCCTACGCATCCTTCCTCTCTTTCCTCGAGGGCGCGTACGCGGGCCGCGCGCGCTCGGCCGCCGGCGTCGCCTCGATCCCGGGCGGCGAGGCCGCGTACGCGTTCGCGGTGCGACGCCACACGACGACCACCCTGTCCCCCGACCGGATCCACCGCCTCGGGGCGGAGGAGCTCGAGCGCAACGAGGCGGAGATGCTCGCCGTCGCGCACGAGACGGGCTGGACCGGCGAGCTGCCGGAGTTCTTGAAGTCGATCGGCGCGGACCGTCGCTTCCGGCTGTCGACGCGCGACGAGGTGCTCGACCGCTACCGCGCGATCGCGGCGCGGGCGCAGGCGCGCCTGCCCGAGGCGTTCTCGCGGCTCCCGGAGCGGGGCTACGAGGTGCGTCCGATCGAGGACTGGCGCGAGAAGGACTCCCCCGCCGCCTACTACGAGCGGCCGTCGGTCCGGGGCGACCGCGACGGGATCTTCTACGCGAACACGCACGCGCCCGAGACGTGGCCGACGTTCGACATGGAGGCGCTGACCTTCCACGAGGCGGTCCCGGGCCACCACCTCCAGATCGCACTGGCGAGCGAGCTCGACGGCCTGCCCGAGATCCGCAAGCACGCGTCGTTCACGGCCTACGTCGAGGGATGGGCCCACTACGCCGAGCGGCTCGCCGACGAGATGGGCCTCTACTCGACCCCCTACGACCGGATCGGCATGCTCGCCGCGCAGGCGTGGCGCGCCGCCCGCCTCGTCGTGGACACGGGGATGCACGCGCTCGGCTGGTCTCGCGACGAGGCGCTCCGGACGATGCGCCGCGTGCGCAGCGGGCCCGAGAACGACCTCGTCAACGAGGTGGACCGCTACATCGTGTGGCCCGGCCAGGCGCTCGCCTACAAGGTCGGGCAGCGAACGATCGTCGACCTGCGCGAGCGGGCCCGCCGGCGGCTCGGCGACCGGTTCAAGCTCGCCGCATTCCACGACGAGGTCCTGCGCCATGGCGCGCTGCCGCTCTCGCTCCTCGAGGACGTCGTTCGCCTGTGGGAGGGTTAGGCGCCTGTGGGAGGGTTAGTCGCCCCGGGTCGGGCGGGATCCCCAAGCAAGAGCGGGGAGACGTGATTTCCCCTGGCGCGGGCCCTTCACCGGCGCGCCCGTTGGACGTCTCCCCTCCGTCAAGTCGCTACCGAACGATCGCGCAGGGCGATGGGGGTGCGGGCTGCCCGTAGCGGTCGAGGAGCTCGTCGCGCGCCCGCATCACCGCGCGGCAGAAGGTGACGCCGTACCCCGGCCCCGCGTCGGAGGGCAACGGGTTGCGCTCCTCCGGGTCCTCGCGCAGGTCGTAGAGGTACTCGCGCACCCACGTTCCCGTCTCGACCTCGTACTCGAGGACCCACTTCGCCGCGCGGGTCCGCACGCAGACCATCCCGATCTCGGGACGGTCCCCCACGGCGGCGCGCTCGGCCTCGGCGACTGACGGGACGGGCTTCGCTTCCCCGCGGGCCAGCGGCACGAGCGACCGGCCGTCGAGCCGCGCGGGCACGGGCACGCCCACGAGGTCGAGCACCGTCGGCATCACGTCGACGAGGCTCGAGCTCCCGCGGACGACCCTGCCTCCCGCGAGCTTCCCCGGGGCGCGCACGATGAGCGGCACGCGGAGGACGGCGTCGTTTAACGACTGGCCGTGATAGAGCTGCCCGTCCTCGCCGAACGCCTCGCCGTGGTCCGCCGTGAAGACGACGACCGTGCCCTTCGGCAGCGCGGCCGCCTCGAGGGCCTCGAACGTCCGCGCGAGCCGCCGGTCCACGAAGGAGAGACCTTCCTCGTACGACGTCCTCAACCGCGCGGCGAGGCGGTCGCCGAGCGCGGGGTCGTCCCTCCAGCCGCCCTGGTTCCACGCCTTGGCGCGAGCGAGCAGGGGGCGGAGTCGTTCCGTCCCGAGGCGGTGGTCGAGCGTGGTCCGCCCGCAGAGGTCCGTCCAGCGGATGCGCACCATGTCCGCGTAGAGGTCGGCGGAGACCGGCGCACCCTCATCGACGGCCGCGATGATGCCGTCGGCCACCCGCTCGGCCTCGGTCGGGTCGCCGCAGCGGCCCTGTGCGAGCACGTCCTTGTCGCCGTAGGGGTCGTGCGCGACGTAGGAGTGGAGGAACAGGAAGAAGGGGCGCCCCCTCGGCCGCGTGGCCTGCCAGTGCGCCACGACCTCCGCCGGGTCGTGGAGGTCGAAGTCGCTCGAGAAGGTCGCAAAGCCGCGGCCCACGCCCTGCTCGGGCGTGAGCCAGCCGCCGCTCGTCGCGGCCGACGTGAACCAGCCGCGCTCCTCGAGGATCTCCGCGAAGGTGCGGACGGCGGGCGACAGCGGATGGGGGCCGTAGTCGTGGAGACGCGCCCCCACGCCGTGGCCGGCCGCGCGCAGGCCCGTGAGCAGGCTTGCGACGGAGGGCGGCGTCCACGGAGCCGGCGCCGTCGCGTCCGCGAAGACGACCGCGTCCCGGGCGAAGGCGTCGACCGAGGGGAGCCGTCCGGGCGCCAGTCCTGGCAGGGAGCCACCCTTTCCGGGCAGGCCGAAGGCGTCCGCCCGCAGCGTGTCCATGCAGATCACGACGACGCCCGGCGGGCCGGAATCGCGTACGACGGGACGCGCGGGCACGCCGCAGGCCACGGCCCCGCTTGCGAGGGCCGCCAAGGGCAAAAGTCCCAGGACACGGAGGCGGGTCACAACCCGGATAGACAATCCCCGTGCCAGTCGACCCCGGGCCTTTCGGTCCGCCGAGAGGGCCTAAAACGCATGCAGTTCCCCGAAATCGACGTGTAAAGCGTCCGGGGGGGTCCACCGCGCCACGACATCGCG
>DATLLK010000454.1:0-2445 GCA_035537895.1 Planctomycetota bacterium | reverse complement strand
GGGCTCGAGTTCCGGCCGTTCTACGACGTCGCGCGGCTCGGCGCGGTCGTCGTGAAGACGATCACGACCGCGCCGCGCGCCGGCAACCCGCCGCCGCGCCTCGTCGAGACGCCCGGCGGCCTCCTGAACTCGATCGGGCTCGAGAACCCCGGCGTGGAGGAGTACGTGCGCACGTACCTCCCGCTGCTCCGCACGCTCGGCTGCCCCCTCGTGATCAACGTCGCGGGGCACAGCCCGGAGGACTTCGCCGACCTCGCCGGCCGCCTCGACGGGGAGGAGGGCATCGCGGCGCTCGAGCTGAACATGTCGTGCCCGAACGTCGCGGGGGGCCTCGACTACTCGACGTCGCCGGAGGCCGCGCGAGACGTCGTCTCCCGGGTCCGCGCGCGCACGGGCCTCCCGCTCATCGCGAAGCTCTCGCCCAACGTGACCGACGTGCGTCCCGTCGCGCAGGCCGCCGTCGAGGCGGGCGCCGACGCGGTCAGCGTGATCAACACGCTCCTCGGCATGGCCGTCGACTGGCGCAACCGGCGCCCCGTGCTCGGACGCGGCGTGGGGGGGCTCTCGGGCCCCTGCATCAAGCCCGTCGCGCTGCGGATCGTGCGGGACGTCGCGCGCGCGATCCACGCCCCGGTGATCGGCATCGGCGGCATCCAGGACGCGGACGACGCGATGGAGTTCTTCGTCGCGGGCGCGGCGGCGATCCAGGTCGGCACGGCGAACTACTACTCCCCGCGCGCGGCCGCGGAACTCCTCGAGGGACTGCCGGCGCGCTTCGCGCAGATCGGCGCGCGCTGCATGGCGGACGTCGTCGGGACCCTGAAGGACCCCGGGGTGGCCTGACGCGCCCGCGCGCCAACGGGGGCGGTCCCCCCGGCGCGTGCTAACGTCCCACGTTTCCCCCTCCGGCCGGGAGTTTGCGCGGATGTCAGGCCTCGGTGACGTACTCACGGGCGTCTTCGGCTCGAAGAACGAGCGCACCGTCAAGGCGATCCTGCCCCTCGTCGAGCAGGTGAACCGCCTCGAGCCCGAATACGAGCGGCTCGACGACGCCGCGCTCCGGGGGACGGCCACGGCGCTCCGGGCCCGGCTCGCCGGGGGCGAGACGCTCGACGACCTCCTCCCCGAGGCCTTCGCCGCCTGCCGCGAGGCCGCCAAGCGCACCATCGGGCTGCGGCACTTCGACGTCCAGCTGATCGGCGGCGTGGTGCTCCACCGCGGCCAGATCGCCGAGATGGTCACGGGCGAGGGCAAGACCCTCGTCGCGACGCTCGCCGTCTACCTGAACGCGCTCGCGGGCCCCGTCCACGTCGTGACGGTGAACGACTACCTCGCCCGGCGCGACGCCGAGTGGATGCGGCCCGTCTACGAGGCGGTCGGCGTGACGGTCGGGGCGATCCAGGCGCACATGGCCGCGCGCGACCGCATCCCGATCTACCGCGGCGACATCGTCTACGGGACGAACTCCGAGTTCGGCTTCGACTACCTGCGCGACCACATGAAGGTCGACCCCGCCGACCAGTGCCAGCGCGAGCAGCGCTACGCCGTCGTCGACGAGGTGGACTCGATCCTGATCGACGAGGCGCGCACGCCCCTGATCATCAGCGGGCCGGCCGAGGAGGAGCGCGGCCTCTACGAGGAGGCCGACCGCATCGCGCGGCGCCTGAAGCAGGGCGAGGACTTCGAGGTGAAGCTGAAGGAGCACCAGTGCGTGCTCACCGACGAGGGCTTCGAGAAGGCGGAGAAGCTCGCCGGCGTGGCCTTCTTCGAGGGGGTCGTGACCGACTGGCCCCACCTGATCGAGACCGCGCTGCGGGCGCACCACGTCTACAAGCTGGACACGGACTACGTCGCCGTGGACGGCGAGATCGTCATCGTGGACGAGTTCACCGGCCGCCTGATGAACGGCCGCCGGTGGTCGGACGGGCTCCACCAGGCCGTCGAGGCGAAGGAGGGGCTCGGCGTCCGCGAGGAAAACCAGACGCTCGCGACGATCACGTACCAGAACTTCTTCAAGCTCTACAGGAAGCTCGCGGGCATGACGGGCACCGCGATGACCGAGGCGGCGGAGTTCTGGAGCATCTACAAGCTCGACGTCGTCACGATCCCGACGAACCGGCCGCTGATCCGCGCGGAGACCGAGGACCGCATCTACCGCACCGAGAAGGAGAAGTTCGGCGCGGTGATCGAGGAGATCCTGCGCGTGCACGAGTCGGGCCGGCCGATCCTCGTCGGCACGACGAGCATCGAGAAGTCCGAGCGCCTCTCGGGCCTGCTCTCGCGCCGCGGAGTCGAGCACGCCGTGCTCAACGCGAAGCAGCACGAGCGCGAGGCGCAGATCGTGGCCGAGGCGGGCCAGCACGGGAAGGTCACGATCTCGACGAACATGGCCGGCCGCGGCACCGACATCCTCCTCGGGCCCGGCGTCGCCGAGCGCGGCGGCCT
>DATLLK010000453.1:0-12508 GCA_035537895.1 Planctomycetota bacterium | reverse complement strand
CGCCCGAGCCCGTGCCGACACCCGAGCCCGCGCCGACGCCCGAGCCCGTGCCGACGCCCGAGCCCGCGCCGAGCGCGCCGACCCCCGCGCCCGAGCCGACGCCGGTTCCGACGGTCCCTGCCGAATCGGAACCCGCCCCGGCTCCGGCGCCGCTCGCCCCGCGCGCGTCCGAGGACGTCGCCTGGGGCGGCGAGGCGAGCGCGCTGCCGCCGCCCGCGGCGCCCGCGGTGTCCGCGCTGGGACCGCCGCTGCCTTCGCCCGGGCCGTCCCTCGCGTCGCCCGGCACTCCGGTGGACCCGGGCGACTCCGTGCCGGTGCCCGACCGCGCGCCGGCGAGACCTCCCACCGTCGCGCCGCCGAGCCGACCGTCCTCGCCCGACGGCGCGGCCGTGGCGGTGCCGACGCTCGTGGGCCGACCGGCTCTCGAGGCCTTCGAGACCGCGATCCGCGTGGGTCTGCGCCCGCGCGCCGCGGTCGCGTCCGAGCCCGGCGACGTCGACCCGGTCCGGCGGCAGGATCCCGCGGCCGGCGCCGCGGCTCGCGCGGGCGCGGTCGTCACGCTGAGCATCGGCCCCGGCGCCGGCGCGACGCCCGCCGACGTGCCCGACGTCACGGGGCTCACGACGAGCGACGCGGCGACGCGCTTGAAGGCGGCGGGACGCACCGCGCGCGTCTTCCGCGTCGAGGCGCCTGCCGCCGTCTTCCCGGACCGCGACAAGGTCCTCGCGCAGTGGCCCATGGGTCGCGTTGCGACCGACGCCCCCGTCCTGCTCTTCATCGCGCGCTAGCGGCATCGCGGCATCGAAACAGGCCGACCAGGCGAGTCACACCTCGCCCAGGCTCGCCCAGCACGCCTGACGGATACAGACGCCGATCACCCGCCCGCGCGGCGGGCGGCGATCCCCAGGCTTGCGAGGACTTCCACGATCCGGTCGCGGTGGTCGCCCTGGATCTCGACGACGCGTCCCTTCACCGTGCCCCCCGAGCCGCAGCGCGTCTTCAAGGTCCGCGCGATCTCCTCGATGCGAGCCGGGTGACCGGGCAGGTTCTCGACCACGCTGACGACCTTGCCGCCGCGCCCCTGGCGCTCGAGGCGCACACGGGCAGGACCGGTGGGGGGCGTCGGCGGCGGAGCCGCCTTCTCCGGCCGTCCCGGCTCGCCCTCGCTGCTCCACGCGAGCCGACCCTCGTCGCGCGACATCGTCGTCTCCGCCGGTCCCTCGACGACCGGCGCGCGTACGATAGCCGCCCCCCTCACGGAACCCCCGTCACGCCATGCGGTCCCCGATCCCTCGCGCCCTCCTGCTCGCCTCCCTCCTCGCGGCCCCTGCGTGGGGCGGGGACGCTCCGCCGCCCGCGCCGGCGGCGCCCTTCGAGGAGTGCTTCCTGCCGAAGGCCGACCTGCGCGTGCCCGAGTTCCTCGCCGCCCGGCCCGACGACGACGGACGCGGGATCGTCGTGGCCGTCCTCGACACGGGGGTCGACCCGGGCCACCCGCGGCTCGCGACGACGACCACGGGCGAGCCGAAGATCGTGGACCTCCTCGACGCGACCGACGACGGGTTCGTCGACACGAGCCTTCCCGTCGATGCGGCGGACGGCGCGACCACGGGCGCGACCGGGCGGCGGTTGACGCTCGGCGGCCACATGGGGGGCGGGAAGCGCGCCGGGCTCGGCCGCATCGACGCCGAGAACGTCCTGCCGGAAGACCTCGCCGCGCGGCTTCGGCGCGAGCGGCGCCAGCGGCTCGACGAGGCCGTCCGGCGCGCGAAGGAGGCGGGCGCGCCCGAGTCGGCGGCCCGGGCCGGCGAGACGGAGGACGCGACGAAGGCCCGGCGCGCCGCCGAGCACGACGCCCGCGGCAAGCTCGCGGACGACACGCCCGCATGGGACGTGCTCGTCGTCGAGCGCGACGACGGCTGGCGGGTCGTGATCGACACCGACGCCGACGGGGACCTCGCCGAGGAGACGCCGCTGCGCGACTACGCGACGGCGCGCGAGTGGGTGACGCTTCGCGACGGGGCCGAGCTGAACGTCGGGGTCCGCCCCGACCCCGACGGCAAGCGGGTGCGACTGCTCTTCGACGGGAACGGCCACGGGACGCACGTCGCGGGGATCGTCGCCGGGAGCGACGGCGGCGGGTGCACGCTCAGCGGGCTCGCGCCCGGGGCGCGCATCCTCTCGATCAAGATCGGAAACTCGCGCTACGGGGGTCCCACGACGAACCTCTCGATCCTGCGCGCCCTCGAGTGGGCCGGGCAGCGCGGCGCGCACGTCGTCAACCTGTCCTTCGGCGGCCCCACGTTCGCGGGCGATGCGGGCAGTCCCGACGCCCGTGCGGCCGAGGCGGCCGTCGAGCGCCACGGGCTGCTCTGCTGCTTCTCCGCGGGCAACGACGGGCCCGCCATGAGCACCGTCGGATCGCCGGCGACGGCCCGCCGCGTCGTGAGCGTGGGCGCCTTCGTGTCGCCGGGGACGATGAAGGCGTCCTACGCGCAGCTCGGGCCCGACCCGGGCGACCGGCTCTTCGGCTTCTCGAGCCGCGGCCCGCTGCCCGGCGGCGACCTGGGCGTCACCGTCGTCGCGCCGGGCGCCGCATGGAGCCCGCTGCCCGCCTGGCGGCTCGTCAAGGCGGAGAACTGGAACGGGACGAGCATGGCGGCGCCGCAGGTCTCGGGCGCCGCGGCGCTCCTCCTCTGCGCGGCGAAGCGCGCGGGCGTTCCCGCGTCGCCGGCCCGCGTGATCCGGGCGATCACGGCGACGGCGCGGCCCGTGGAAGGGCTCCTGCCCTTCGAGCAGGGGGCCGGCCTGGTGCAGACCGACCGCGCCTTCGATGCCCTCGTCCGCATGAAGGACGCCCCCGAGGAGCGCGAGCTGCGCGCGCGCGTCGTCAACCCCACGGGCGTCGGCGGCGGCGTGTACCTGCGGCCTTGCCTCGCCGAGGGCCCCGTCGACCGCGAGGTCTCCGTGTCCGTCGTGTGGCCCGAGGGGACGCCCAACGAGCCGCGCGTCGCCTACGAGCGCCGGCTCGTCCTCGAGGCGGACAAGCCCTGGATCCAGGTGCCCGCGCGTCTCGGGGTGAACGCCGGCGGCGGCTCGTTCTGGGTCCGCGTGGACGCCGCGGGCCTTCCGCCGGGCGTCCACAGCGGCCTCGTGCGCGCGATGGACCCGACGCGGCCACGGGACGGGCCCGAACTCGTCGTGCCCGTGACCGTCGTGCGCCCGCACCGGATCGCGGCGGGGGGGCTGTGGCGCGAGGACGTCGCGCTCGCCCCGGGCGAGCGCGCGTCGCGATTCGTCCTGGTGCCCCATGGCGCGGGCCGCGCGCGCCTGCGCGTCACGGCCGTCGCCGGCGGCCCCCGCAACCAGCTCTCCCTCGCGCTGGCCTCCCTCGACGCCTGGCGGAACCAGGACGACCGGCTCGTCGAGCGCCGGTGCCGTCTCGCCGCCGGGGACGAGCAGGAGGTCGAGGCGCCGGTGCTCGAGGGGACCGTCCTCGAGATCGCGCTGTTCTCCCATTGGGAGCGCAACGTGAGCGCCACGTGGTCGCTCGACCTGCGCCTCGAAGGCCCGGTCTCGCCCGACGGCGTCGTGGACGTCGAGCCGGGCGTCGACGTCGCGCTCGTGCGCGTCGCCTCGCCGCTCGCGGCCTTCCAGGGCACCGTCTCGGCGCGACTCGACGAGACCGTCGAGCGACCCGAGGTCGCGCGCGAGGTCGTGCCCGAGGGCACGGGCGTGCTCGGCGGAGATCGCATCCACGTGGCGCGCCAGCGGTTCACCGTGAAGCTCGCCGCCGACGAGCGCGTCCGCGTCGTGCCCACGGGGTCGTCCGCCCTCGACGAGCAGCGCGAGGACGCGCGGTGGCGCGTGGTGGACGCCGCCGGCCGGATCGTGCGCAGCGAGGTCGTGGACGGCCCCTTCGCGCTCGACGGGCTCCCGGCGGGGACCTACGCGATCGAGTACGAGACCCCGACGTGGGGGCGCGCGGCCGCCGACACGGGCACGACGGGCTTCGAGGTGCGCCGCCGCCGCGAGGACGCCAAGGCCTCCGTGTTCCCGACGGCCGACCTCGCGGCGGACAACCGCGGCGGGGACGCCGCCCTCGAGCTCCCGCCGGGGAGCGTACGCTCCGTCGCGCTGCGCCTGCCCGGGCTCGAGGCGGGTCGGCTGCACGCGGGCGTGATCGAGGTCCGCGACGAGCGCGACCGCGTCCGCCTGTCGCTGCCGCTTCGCGTCGACCGGCGGACCGACCCGCCCTCGCGCGACGTCCCCGCCGCGGAGGCCGCCCTCGTCACGGCGCACTCGGCGGACGCCCTACGCGTGGCGGGCGAGCCGCTCGCCCCCGAGGCGGACCGCCGCCAGGCGCTCGAGCGGGCGCGACGCGCGGTCGCCCTGCGCCCCGGCGACCGCGACGTGGAGCTCACGGCCCTGCGGCTGGAGGCGTCGCTCGCCGCCACCCCCGAGGCCCGCGCGGAGGCGTGGAAGCAGGCCGACGCGCTGCTCAGCCGCTTCGACCGGGAGAACGCCGGCGACCGCGCGTCGGTCGGCCGGCTCCTGCTGCTCCGGTCCGCGCAGAAGCGCGCCGCGGGCCACGGCGCGGGCGCCGCGACCGACCTCGCCGAGGCCCGCTTCCTCCTGCCCGAGGGCGACCTCGACCTGCTCGAGGACCGCGTCGCGCGGGGCCGCGCCGAGGGCGGCGACCGCCGCGACGCGCTCGCGGCCGCGCGGACCGTCGCCGAGCGCCATCCCACGTCCTTCGCCGCCGCGGTGCGCGTCGTCGACCTCCTCCTCGACCTGTCGTGGGGGATCCCGGCGGCGACCGAGGTCCGGTCGTTCTCCGCGCGCTTCCCGCGCGAGGCGTCCGCGATCCGCGCCCTCGCGGTTCGGGTGCGCGCGGCGGGCGGCGACCCGGCGCCGCGGACGTTCGAGTCGCTCGACCGCGCGGCGCCCTGACCGCCGCGAGGTCGCGCCACAGCCCCTCGGGTACCGTCTACGACCATGGCGCAGAGCCTCCTCGCCCAGCTCGTGCTCGCCTACGGGGCCGGCGCGCTGGTCGTGCTGGTGATGCTGCGGCTGCGCGTGCCCACGGTCGTCGGGTTCCTGCTCGCGGGGGTCCTGCTGGGCCCGCACGGGCTCGGCCTCGTGCGCGACCTCGACGTCGTGCACGCGCTCGCCGACATCGGCGTCGTCATCCTGCTCTTCACCGTCGGAGTCGAGGTCTCCCTCGCCCAGCTCGCGCGCATGGGGAAGTCCGTGCTCTACGCCGGGCTGCTGCAGATGGCCTTCGCCATCGGCGGTCTCGCCATCCCGCTGGGCCTGCTCGGGCTGCCCTGGCCGCAGGCCTTGGTCCTCGGGTTCCTCGTCGCGCCCACGGGCACGACCCTCCTGATGCGCGTCCTCGGGGAGCGGGGCGAGCTCGACGCGCCCCAGGGCCGGGTGTCGGTCGGCGCCTGCGTCGTCCAGGACCTGCTCGTCATCCCGATCATGGTGCTCCTGCCCCTGCTTGCGGGCGGCGGCGGCGGCCCGCTCGAGGCCGGCTGGACGCTCTTGCGCGCGATCCTCGTCCTCGGGGGCAGCGTCGCGCTCGCCCGGATCGTGGTACCGCGCATCTTCGAAATCGTGGCGAACACGCGGTCCCGCGAGCTTTTCGCCCTCGCCGTGATCTTCGTGTGCCTCGGGACGGCGTACGGGGTGACGCTCGCGGGGCTCTCCCTCGCGCTCGGCGCGTTCCTCGGAGGCCTCGTCGCGAGCGAGTCGCCCTACAGCCAGCACGTGCTCGGGGAGATCGCCCCGATCCGCGACGGGCTCTCGGGCCTGTTCTTCATCGGCGTCGGGATGCTCCTCGACGTGTCCTGGGTGGCGGACCACCCGCTGCTCGTCATGGGGATCGTCGCGGGGGTGATCGTCTTCAAGGTCGTCACCACCGCGCTCGCGGTGGTCCTCGCCGGGCTCGGCGTACGCGTGGCCGTGCTCGCCGGCATCGCGCTCGCCCAGGTGAGCGAGTTCAGCTTCGTCGTAGGCAACGAGGCCCGGCGCCTCGGCATCCTCGCGCCCGAGCACGTGCAGCCCTTCCTCGCGACGGTGGTCCTCTCGATGCTCGCCTCGCCGTTCGTCTACCGGCCGGCGCACAGGCTGGCGGACCGTATCGACTGCCTCGTCCGCCGCCGTCGGGGCGGGCGCCCGGAGACCGACGTCCCCGTGAGCGCCGGCGTCCAGCAGCACGTCGTGCTCGTGGGCTACGGGCTGACGGGCCGCAACGTCGGCCGCGCGCTGACCGACCACGGCGTCCCGTTCGTGGCGATCGAGATGAACCCGGAGACCGTCCGCGCGGAGCGCGCGAAGGGCGTCCGGGTCCTCTACGGGGACGCGGGGCACCCCGAGGTGCTGCTCTCCACGGGGATCGAGCGAGCGCGACTCCTCGTCGTCGCGATCAACGACGCCGCCGGTTCGCTCCGCGTCGTTCGCGCGGCTCGCGAGCTGCGGCCCGACCTGCACCTCGTGGTGCGCGCGCGCTACCTGCGCGAGGTGGTGGCGCTGCGCGAGGCGGGCGCGCAGGAGGTGGTGCCCGACGAGGTCGAGACGAGCGTCGAGATCTTCGCGCGGGTGCTCAAGGCGTACGACCTCCCGGCGGACGCGATCGAGCGCAGCGTGCGGGCGGTGCGCGAGGACACGTTCGCCGCGGTCCGAGGCGTCGGGGCGCGCGAGGGGTTCGATGCGGGGAGGGCGCGGTTGCTCGCCCACGTCGACCTCGAGTTCCACGTCGTGGGTCCGGGCGCGCCGGCCGACGGGCGCACGATCGGCGATCTCGGAGTCCGGCAGAAGTACGGGGTCACGGTGGTGGCCGTGCGTCGCGCCGGGGAGGTCGTGTCCGAGCCCGGGGCGGCGACCCGCCTCGAGGCGGCCGACGTCGTCGTCGTGATGGGGACGCCCGAGCACCTCTCGTCCGTGGCCGTAGTGTTCCGACCGCCGGCCGTCGCGGAGACGGCCCCCGTCGAGAAGTCGGAGGATGCATGAGCCCGCGAGCGGAAGGTACGTCGGAGGGGGCGTCGGCACGTGCCGCGCGGCTGCTCGACGGGCTGGTCGAGCGGCTCGCCCGTGGGGGCCTGACCGTGCGCCGGACCGACGCGGGCGGCGTGGAGGTGCTCTCGGGGCAGCGGCTCGCCGCGCGACTGCGCCCCGTCCGCGGGCAGCTCGAGGCGGAGGTGGACGCGCGGGCCGGGATCGGGGAGGCCTGGCTCCTGCGGCGGCTCGGCGTGAAGCACCCGGACCGCGCGAGGGCCATCGCAGGCTGGCGGCTCGTCGAGATCCACCACGGCGCCGACGCGAACCGCTTCCTCGAGGCCCTGCGGCCCAAGGAGGGGCGCGAGCGGGAGGCCCGCCTCCCGCTCCCCGCCCTCCTCGTGGGCGCGGTGAGGGTGCGGCGGCTGGAGGACCCTCCCGACGCCGAAGACGGTGTGCGCGTGCTCGTCGAGTCCGAGTGGCCCGCGCGCCTCGCCCGCGACGCCGTGCGCCTCGACCACTGGTGGCCCGAGGCCGCCCCCGGCCCGACGCTGCGCAAGGCGTACGGCCGCGCGCCCCTCCTCGAGCGGGGCTTCCGGCGGGCCTACCTCGCCGAGCTGAAGGGGGGGCCCAAGGCGGAGGTCGTCAGCCGCCTGCGCCACCTGTCGCACCTCGGGACACTCACGCTCCTCGTGACCGTGAAGGACCTCGAGAGCTCCCACGCCGTCGTCTTGGCCGACGCCGTGGGCCGTCCGAAGACGCCCCGCATCTGAATCGACGGAGGGACCCCATGTCGGGCGCAACCATCTTCAGTCGGATCCTCGCGGGCGAGATCCCCGCGAAGCGCCTCCACGAGGACGACGACTGCATCGTCATCGCGGACATCGCTCCCCAGGCGCCGCTGCACGCGCTCGTCATCCCGAAGAAGCCCATCGCCTCCCTGGCGGCGGCGACGGCCGCGGACGCCGCGCTCCTCGGGCGCCTCCTCCTCGTGGCGCAGTCCGTCGCCGTGAAGGCGGGCCACGGCGCCGCGTTCCGCGTCGTCGCCAACTCCGGCGCCGGCGCGGGCCAGAGCGTGATGCACCTGCACTTCCACGTACTCGCGGGTCGCCCGATGAACTGGCCGCCCGGCTAACCGCTCCGTCCGTGGGCGCCGACTCTCGGGTGCGTCGGCTCACTCGCGGCGTCCGGGATGGGGTGCGGAGGTCCGATGACGACGACGACTGAGCACGCGAGTTCGGTCCGCTTCCGGGTGTCGCGGCGGTGGCCTGGCGGCGCCCGGGATGGGGTGCGGAGGGCGGATGACGACGACGACGCGTACTTTGAGTACGCGAGGAGGAGGAAGCCGCCCCGAGCGCCCCCATACCGGGCGCCGCCCCGCTATTCGGCCTTGCGGGCGGGCATGAGGGCGACGATCGCGGCCCAGAGCGAGACGGTCGTGATCACGCCGATGCCGACCATGTTGACCGTGCTGATGTGGAAGACGCCGTAGCGCGGGATGCCGTGGGCGAGTCCCAGGGCGACGCCGGCCCAGATCGCGATCGAGAGGGCGCGCTTGTCCTTGCGGTCGGCCCGCGTCGGCTCGGTCGTCGTGTCGCTTCCGTACATGGGGGCTCCGGTCGTGGCGGGGATTCTACGGACCGACGTCGCCGAGGGAAGCACCGGTCGCCGCCTCGAGCGAAACCCACCGGGCGGCCAGGTCCGCCACGGGCTCGGGCGAGGCGGACAGACGGGTCGCCCGGCAGGCCTTTAGCGCCGCCAGCACCGCCACCCGCCCGTCCTCGTCCAGCGCCGCGAACGGCTCGTCGAGGAGCAGGAGGTCGGGGTCGGCCGCGAGCGCCCGGGCGACGGCCACCCGCCGCCTCTGGCCGCCCGAGAGGTCCGCCGCCGTTCGCGCCGCATAGAGCCCGGCGCCCAGGCGGCTGAGCAGGTCGAGTCCGATCCGCCGGCGCTCCCGGCGCGGGACGCCGCGGGCGCGAAGCGGCAGGGCGACGTTGTCGAGCGCGCTCCCGTGGAAGAGCCAGGGCCGCTGGTGCAGGAGGACCGCGCGGCCGGGAGGGAGCAGACCGTCGACGACCCCGTGCGTCGGGACGACGAAGCCCGCCAGCACGCGAAGCAACGTCGTCTTGCCGCAGCCGTTGGGGCCGTGGACGCCCACGGTCTCCCCGGGTGCGAGGTGGAAGGCACCGAGGCGCAGCGCCGTCACGTCGCCGAACCGGACGACCAGGTCCTCCACGCGGATCATCGGCGCGTCTCCCGGCCCACGCGCTCCGCCACCAGGGCCGCGCCGCAGGCGAGCGCCATCAGGACGAGGCCCGGGGCGAGCGCGCGGCCGAACTCGCCGCGCGACGTCTCGAGCGCGATCAGGGCGGGCAGGTTGCGCGTCTTCCACCGCAGGCTCCCGCCCACCAGCAGGACGATGCCCAGCTCGGTGATGCAGCGACCGAACGCGTTCAGCAGGGTCGCGACCAGCGTCGGGCGCACCTCGCCGAGCGCGAGGCGCAGCGCGAGGAGGCGGCCGCCGCCGTGCGTCGCCACCGTCTCCCGGACGCGCGGGTCGAGCCCCGCGAGCGCCGCGTGCGCGAAGGACGCGAGGATCGGTGCCGCGAGCAGGGCCTGCCCGGCCACGATGGCCCACGGCGTGTAGAGGAGGTCGAGGTGCGCGAGGGGGCCGCGCTTCGACAGGAGGCCGAACAGCAGGAGCCCGATCACCACCGTGGGCATCGACATGCCGACGCGGAACAGCACGACGAGGACGCGGTGCCCGGGCGGTCGGAAGAGCCCCGTGGCGCCCCCGAGCGGCACGCCGACGGCCGCCCCGATCCCGAGCGCGAGCAGGGTCGTCCACAGGGAGAGCCCGATCGCGAACCACGTGTCGGGGTCGCCCCCGACGAGGAGATCCACGGCGTGCCGGATGCCCTCGAGGAAGAAGTCCATCCGCGCCGGGCGCTACGCGCCGGGAGCCGCGCCCGCCGCGCTCTCCTCGACGGCCTCGACCTTCACGGCGCAGAACTTGAACTCGGGGATCTTGCCCACGGGGTCGAGGACGTCCGTCGTCAAGAGGTTCGCCGCCGCCTCGCGGAAGCAGAAGGCCATGAACACGTTCCCGGGCGACGTGCTCTCCTCCACCCGGACCTTCAGCCGGATCTCGCCGCGTCGGCTGGCCACCCGGACGAGGTCGCCCGTGACGACCTTCAGGCGCTTCGCGTCGATCGGGTGGATCGAGGCGAACGCCTCGGGCTCGATCTGGTCGAGCGCCTTCGCGCGGCGCGTCATGGACCCGCCGTGCCAGTGCTCGAGGAGCCGGCCCGTGTTGAGCACGAAGGGGTACTCGGCGTCGGGCAGCTCGGCGGGGAGGACCACCTCGGCCGGGACGAACTTCCCGCGCCCCGACGGCGTCGGGAACGGATGGTCGTCGTCGTACATGACGACGGTGCCGTCGGAGTTCTCGGGGTCCGGGCAGGGATAGAGCTTCCCGGTGCTCCCGAGGTTCGCGTACGTGAGCCCCGTGAGGCTCGTGCCGCACTCGGCAAGCTCCGCGAAGACCTCCTCGGGAGAGCCGTACTGCATGGGGTACCCCATGCGGTTGGAAAGCTCCTGGATCACGTCGAGGTCGAGGCGGGCCTCGCCCGGCGCGCGCAGGGCGGGGTGGCCGACCTGGACGCGGCGGTCCGTGTTCGTGTACGTGCCCGTCTTCTCGAGCGCCGACGTGGCCGGAAGGATGACGTCGGCGAACTCGGCGGTCTCCGTGAGGAAGATGTCCTGCACGACGAGGAAGTCGAGCGCGGTCAACGCCTCGCGGACCTTGTTCTGGTTGGGGTCCGTCATGAAGGTGTTCTCGCCGAGCACGTACATGCCCCGCACCTTCTTCACGAGGGCCGCCTTCATCACCTCCACGACGGTCAGGCCCTTCTTCGGGTCGAGCGGCCGGCCCCACATGCGCTCGAAGCGGCGGCGGTTCTCCTCGACCTCCACGTGCTGGTAGTCGGGGAAGAACATCGGGATCAGGCCCGCGTCGGACGCGCCCTGGACGTTGTTCTGGCCGCGCAGCGGGTGCAGCCCGGTGCCCGGCTTGCCGACGTTGCCCGTCGCGAGGCACAGCGCGATCAGGCACCGCGCGTTGTCCGTCCCGTGGACGTGCTGGCTGATGCCCATGCCCCAGAAGCAGAGGAAGGACCGCGCGTTCGCGATCGCGCGCGCCACCTCGCGGATCGTGTCGGCCGGGATCCCGCACAGGGCGCTCGCGACCTCGGGCGGGTACTTCGCCGCGACCGCCTTCAGCGCCTCGACGTTCTCCGTGCGGCGGGCGATGAAGTCGCGGTCCTCGAGGCCCTCCGAGAAGATCACGTTCAGCATCCCGTTGTAGAGGGACACGTCGCTCCCCGGCCGGAGCCGGAGGAAGCGCCACGCGTGGGCCGCGATGTCGGTCTCGCGCGGGTCGATCACCACGAGACGCGTGCCCGCGCGGGCCGCCTGCTTGAAGAAGGTGGCCGCGACCGGGTGGTTCGCGGCGGAGTTGGTGCCGGTGAGCAGTGCCACGTCCGAGTTCACCACGTCGCCGTACGTCGTCGTGACGGCCGCGGTGCCGATCCCCTCGAACAGCGCCGCGACCGACGACGCGTGGCAGAGCCGCGTGCAGTGGTCGACGTTGTTCGTGCCCCACCCGGCCCGCACGAGCTTCTGGAAGAGGTAGGCCTCCTCGTTCGTGCACTTGGCCGAGCCGAACCCGGCGAGCGCCCCGGGACCGTGCTTGCGGCGGATGTCGAGCAGGCCGCGGGCGGCGACGTCGAGCGCCTCCTCCCACGACGCCTCGCGGAAGTGGGGGAGGACCTCTCCGTAGTCGACGACGCCGCCGGGCCGGCGCCGCCCGTCGACGTTCTCGCCGCGGACGTCCCGCGAGAGGGCCCCCTTCGGGTAGGTGACGCGGATCAGCGGCCGGGTCAGCCGCTGCGGGTGCGTCGTGTAATCGAAGCCGTACCGTCCCTTGACGCAGAGCCGCTGCTGCGAGCCGGGCTGGTCGCGACCCTCGGCGTGGACGACGCGGTTCGCCGCCTCGTCCACGTGGAAGGTCAGCGCGCAGCCGACGCCGCAGTACGGACAGACGCTGTCGACGGGCTTGAGCGTCTTCGCGGGCGTCGCGGGGACGGTCAGCGTCTTGTTGACGAGGGCGCCGGTCGGGCAGACGGCCGCGCACTCGCCGCACGACACGCACGTCGAGTCGCCCATCGGCACGTCGAGGTCGAACGCGATCCGGGCCGAGTAGCCCTTCCCCGTGCGGCCGATGACGTCGTTGTTCTGGATCTCGTCGCAGGCGCGGATGCACCGGTCGCACAGGATGCAGGCCTGGTGGTCCACCGCGATCACGGGGCTCGACGCGTCGAGCGGGCGGCCGTTCCCGGACGCGAAGCGCGCCGCGGGCTTCACCCGGGGTCCGAGGAGGCCGTAGCGGCGCCCGAGGTCCTCGAGGTCGCAGTCGCCGGTGGTCGTCTCCCGCGCGCACGGCGTCGGG
>DATLLK010000452.1:0-3180 GCA_035537895.1 Planctomycetota bacterium | reverse complement strand
CGTTCGCGACGAAGCCCGCCGCGGTGATCTCGGCCGCGGCCGGGCCCTTCAACTTCCCGAGCACGCCGGGGACGACACCGAGGACGGGTCCGATGCCCGGTTGCACGCGAATGGTGACGTTCGTGCCCGGCGCGACGGACGCGCCGACGTTGGGAATCTGATCCCAGACGATCCCGATCGGCTTGCCCGGCGAGGCCTGGAAGACGAGCGTGCTCCCGAGCCCCGCCGCCTGCAGCGCGTTCTTCGCCGCGAGCGTCGGCAGGTTGACGACGTTGGGCACGACGACGAGCAGGGGCGCCGCCACGCGGAACTTCACGACGCTCCCGAGGGGACGCCAGGTGCCCTCATGGGGGTCCTGCGCGAAGACCTTGCCGAGCGGCTTGCCCGGCGCCACGACGTCGTCCGGGTCGGCCACGAAGCCGAGCGCCGTCACGCCGGCGACCGCGGCCGCCTTCGTCTTCCCGAGGAGGTCGGGCACCTTCTTCACGTTGAACGGGAGCTTCGCGACCTTGTAGGAGACGACGCTCCCCACGGGGCGCATCGTGCCCGGCCCGGGGTTCTGCCAGAAGACGCGCAGCGGCGGGTGCGCGATCGTCGTCACGTCGGTGCGCGAACCGCTGAACCCGGCGGCGGAGAGCAGCGCCTGCGCCTGCCCGGGCGTCTTGCCGTCCAGGTCGGGGACGGGCGCCATCGGCGGCAGGAGCGGCGGCCGAGCGTACTTGACGACCACCGTCGACCCGAGCGGCCGCAGGGTCCACGCGGGCACGTTCTGGCTGTAGACGCGCCACGGCGGGTGCGCGCCCGTGACGACCTCGAGGAAGCTCAGCGACAGCCCGGCCTCCGCGGCCAGCGTGAGCGCACCGCCCTTCGTCTGGCCGAAGAAGTTCGGCACCGGGACGGGACCCGGCGGGGGCGGCGGGGGCGTCGCGATGCGGAAGCCGATGACGGTGCCGGGATCGACGAGTCGGCCCGGCGGCACGTCCTGCGCGAAGACCCGCAGCGCGGGCACGCTCGCGTGGGGCGCGAGCATGGGCGCGCCCACGAGCCCGATCGAGAAGAGCACGTCGTCGGCCTGGGACTGCGTCATGCCGACGAGCGAGGGAACGGAGATGCGCGGCGACGGCCCCGTCGGCGGCGCGTAGCGCACGATCTCCATGCGCACCTCGGAGCCCGCCGGGACGGCCGTGCCGGGCACGGGGTCCTGCGCCGCGACGAGGAACGCCTGCGAGGGGGGGCCTTCGACCCACTCGACGATGGGCGTCAGGCCGAGGCCGTCGAGCTCCGCGCGCGCGGAGGATTCGCTCATCCCGTGGAGGTTCGGTACGTCGATCGTGGGCGCGGGAGGCGCCTCGCCCTCGCTCGGCGCGGTGACGACGAGCACGACGGACGAGAAGCGCGCGACCTCCGTGCCCGGGAGCGGCAGCTGGCCGATCGCCAGGTCCGGCGGCGCGCCGCTCGAGACGACGCGCGCGAGCCGCGCGTGGAGCCCGGCCTCGGCGAGCGCCTTCACGCCGTCGGCGGAGGAGAGTCCGGACGCGTCGGGGACGGGCACGCGGTCCTCGGCGCCGCTCTGCGGGACGAACTTCACGCGCAGCACGCCGCGTAGGGGCAGCGGGGCGCCCATCACGGGCGTCTGCTCGACGATCCGCCCCTGCTCGGCGGCGGGTCCCGGCACCGGCGTCAGCTCCAGGACGTAGAGCGACCCGAACGCCGCCATCGCCTCGGCCACCGAGAGGCCCACGGCGCGCGGCGCCTGCGTGGACTCGGTGCGCTGGCGCACCTCGACGAGCACGATGGACCCGCGCGGGAGCGCCGTCTCCGCCGCCGGCGCCTGCGACTGCACGGTCCCTTCGGGCTCCCCGGCGACGTCCGCCTCGGCGACCACGAACCCCGCGCCGAGGAGCGCCGACCGGGCGGCCTCGATGGGCTGGTCCGTCACCGCGGGCACGGGGACGAGGTCCTCGGCGGCGTATGCAGGCGCGATGGCCGCGAGCAGGAACAGGACGGCGGCGAGGGCGAACGCGCGGCGCGGAGCTCGGGTGCGGGTCATCTTCGGTCTCCCCGGTTCCCCGGCGTTGCCGGGGTGGACGGGCAGGATACCGGGAGGTACGTCGCGCCGCCTGACCCAGGCGCAACTCGGGTCGCTTCGAGCGGGTTCCAAGGGCAGGAACCCTCTGGAGAGGACCGGACATGACGACGCACGGATGGATCGCGGCGACGATCGGCGTGCTGCTCCTCGCGGCGCTCCCCGCGGACGCGGGTCCGAGCCGTGGCCGGCGCGGGCCGCCGGGCAAGGAGCAGGGCGCACGGGAGGCGGGGAGGCCCGAAGCCCGCATGCACCGCATGAAGGAGCTGCGTCGCCATGCACGCGACGCCGCGTTCCTGCGCCGGCTCGCCCTGACCGACGCCCAGCGCACGAGCCTGGAGGAAGCCCGCGCCTCGGGGAAGGCCGTGCGGGAGGATCTCGCCCAGGAACTGCGCGTCGTGAGGGGAGAAGCCGCGGCCGTCGGCCCCGATCGCGAGGTGCGCCGCGCCGCGCGGGAGCGCTCGAAGGCGGCGCGTCAGGCGGCGCTCCGCGCGATCGAGCCCGTCGCCCAGCGCTTCGTGGGCACGCTCACGGCGGAGCAGAAGCAGCGTGCCGTGGCCGCGGGCGTGAAGGACGAGGCCGCGCTGGTCTCGAGGATGCAGCGCCTGATCCTCAAGGGCGGGCCGGATCCCATCGAGCGCCGCATGCTCGAGGGCATGCGCCACCGGGCGATCCACGGCGCCCTGCGCCTCGACGAAGGTCAGCGTCGAGCGCTGCGTGAGGCGCACGAAGCGGCCGCGCCGGCCCGCAAGGGCCTCCACGACGCGAGGCGCGAGGCGTTCCTGAAGACCGAGCGCACTCCACAAGGTGGCGAGGCCGCGACGACGGGGACGACCCCCGCGCGCGAGACCGCGCTCGCCGCCGTAGAGCCTGCGGCGCGCACGTTCGTGGCCTCGCTCTCGCCCGAGCAGAGGCAGCGCGTCGCCGACCTCGCTGCGAAGCACGGCGGCACGGCCGACGACGCGGGGCTCGTCCGCCTCTTCCAGGAGGAACTCCTGGCGCGTCCCGGTCACCGCGGCGACTCCCGACGCGACGGGGCGCAGGGGCCGCGTCCGATGCGACGCGGCGCGGGCGCGGGGTTCCACGGGCCGCGG
>DATLLK010000451.1:0-4249 GCA_035537895.1 Planctomycetota bacterium | reverse complement strand
CGGGGCCACGTCGAGGGACTGGATGACCGCGGCGATCGCCTTCAGGTAGGGCGCCGACGCGCGCACGAAGACCTGGTACGTCGCTTCGTCGGCCATGACGTAGGGCCCCCCGAGCGGCATGTCGGCTGCCTGCTGGCCGGGGACCTGGACCACCGCCCTCGGCGGGTAAAGCCCGGTCAGGAGCGCCTTCACGGTCTCGGCCTTCGCGTGCGCGAGACGGAAGGCCTCGATGCGCAGGCCGGGAGCCCGCGTCGCGAGGTCCATCTGCTTCACCGCGCGCCACATCCCGGCGACGTTGGGGGCGAAGTCGGTCACGAGGAGGGACCGGGCGGAGGGCACCTCCTGGACGTTGCCGATGTTGTTCGGCGTGACCAGGCGCTGCAGCGCGGTCCGCGCGTCGCGGAGGTTGTCCATGTTCTCGACCTGGATCAGCGTGCTCACGAAGAGCCCGTCGCGCGCTTCGAGGTCCGCCAGGTCCTTCTCCTCCACGAGGATCCACTTCGGCTTCATCCGAAGCACCATCCGCGACTGGAGCATGCGCGCGTCCATCGCGTACCAGTAGCCCCAGTCGCCACCCATGGGCAGCAGGACCACGTCCTGGGAGACGAGGAGCGAGCGGACGGCCTCGAACAGCTCGCCCCGCGGCACCTTCAGCTCACGGGGACCCTGCACGCGCCCCGTGGTCACCGCCTTGTCCTGGTCGTTCCAGAGGATCGGCAGCCCGGTCGCCATCGTGGTGGCGGTCAGAACGTCCGTGATCTTCATGCCCGCGTCGCCGAAGGTGATCGAGATCCGATCCCCCTCGGGCGCCGGGGCGTCCCCCGCGCGGGCGACCGATGCCGTCCCCACGGCGACGATCACCGCGAGGAGGAGGGAGGGAACGAGGCGCAGGTTGCTCGACATGGCGTGACCCCCGTGCGCGAGACCGCCGCCGATCCCCGGTCGACGTACCTCCGCGACCCCTCGGACGCCGCTCGCGCCGACGATCTTCCCGCAGGCCGCGAGGCAGCCGCCCTGCGGCGCCGTCAGCTGGCGGGACCCGGGGGAGGGGGTGTCGCGTCCCCGGCCGCGCCCGGCGGGACGGGGATCTCCGCGCGTCGGCGGATCTCCTCCGCCTCCAGCTCGGCGAGGACCTGCGTCGCGACGCGCTCGTGCTCGCCGGACTTGGCGAAGCGGGAGGTGAGGGAGTCGAAGAGGCTGTAGAGCGAGGGCACGACGAAGAGCGTCAGGAGCGTCGAGACCGCCACCCCGCCGAGGACCGCGA
Source organism: Planctomycetota bacterium (assembly GCA_035537895.1). Lineage (GTDB taxonomy): Bacteria > Planctomycetota > PLA2 > PLA2 > JAEUHO01 > DATLLK01. Next base: position 2,985 of record DATLLK010000451.1, on the reverse strand, counting down.
CCGCCATCGGCTGGCGGACCTCGCCCCCGGGACCCTGGGCGAGCGCGGCCGGGAGCGCGCCGGCCAGCGTCGACATCGTCGTCATCAGGATCGGGCGCAGGCGCGTCGGGCACGCCTCGATCAGCGCCTGGTCGCGGGAGGCGCCGGCCAGGCGCCGCTGGTTCGTGAAGTCGACGAGGAGGATCGAGTTCTTCTTGACGATCCCCATCAGGAGGACGATCCCGATGAAGGAGTAGAGGTTGAGCGAGAGGTCCGTCCACGCGAGCGCGGCGAGCGCGCCCGACACGCTGAAGGGGAGCGCGACGAGCACGGTGATGGGGTGGACGAACGAGTTGAACTGGCTCGCGAGGATCATGTACGCCACGATGACGCCGAGGAGCAGGGCGAACGCCAGCTCGCGGAACGACTCCTCGAGCGCCTGCGACTGCCCCGAGAGGACCACGGAGTAGCCCGGCGGCAGGACCTCCAGCGCGATCGCCTTCGCCCGTTCGATGGCGTCGGCCTGGGAGGCCGTCGGCGGCACGTTGGCGAAGACGCTGATCGCGCGCTCGCGCCCGCGGCGGGTGATCGCGAAGAGGCTCTCCGTCGTCTCGATCGCGACGAGCGAGGAGAGCGGGACGAGCGACCCGTCACGGGCGCGCACGCGCAGGAGCGCCAGGTCCCGCTCCCTCGTGCGCTGGTCGGAGAGCAGGCGCACGCGGATGTCGTAGCGCCGTCCCCGGTCCTCCCACGTGCCCACGCGCACGCCGCCGACGAGCACGTTGAGCGCCTCGGCGAGGTCGGCGACGCTGACGCCGGCCGTCGCCGCACGGTCGCGGTCGGGGCGGATCCGCGTCTCCGGCATGCCGGCGCGGTAGTCGGAGTCCACGTCGGCGAACAGCGGCGAGTCCCGCATGCGCTCCATCGTCGCGACCGCGGCCGTGGCGAGCGTGGCCCAGTCGCGCCCACGCAGCGCGATCTCGACCGGGAAGCCCCGGCGCGCGGTGAACCCCTGCTGCGACAGGTCCTGGAACGCGACGCGCCGCGCCGCCCCCTTCGACAGGAGCGGCCGCATCTCCGCGACGAACTCCTGGTAGGAGAGCGCGCGCTCGCTGCGCGGGACGAGGGTGACGTTCACCGTGGCCGTGTTGACGAGCCCCTGGCTCGGGCCCCCGCCGAGCGACATGAAGACGTTGGCGACCTCCGGACGCGCGAACAGGACCTTCTCGATCTCGCGCATCTCGGCGTCGGTCGAGTCGATGGACGATCCGACCGGCGTCTGGACGCGCGCGATGGCGCGGCCCATGTCCTGCGACGGCGTCAGCTCGCGCCGCAGGCCCTTGAGCAGCGCGAGGGAGGCCACGAACAGGCCCACGCCCAGCAGCACGACGAGCCACCGCCAGCGGAGCACGAAGGGGATCGAGCGCGCGTACCCGGCCGCGAGCCCGTGGAACGCGGCCTCGACGCCGCGGCCGAGCCGCGTGCGCCGCTCCCCCACCGCGAGGAACTGCGAGCACCGCGACGGCGTGAGCGTCAGGGCCTCGAGGAGGGAGAGCAGCACGGCCACGCTGATCGTCACGCCGAACTGGAAGAAGAAGCGCCCGACGATCCCCTGCATGAAGGCGACCGGCAGGAAGATCGCCACGATCGCGGCCGAGGCGGCCATCGCCGCGAACGAGATCTCCCGCGCGCCCATGACCGCCGCGCGCACGCGCCCGTCGCCGTGCTCGGCGCGCCGGAAGATGTTCTCGAGCACCATGATCGCGTCGTCCACGACGATGCCCACGGCGAGGGAGAGCCCGAGCAGCGTGAACGTGTTCAGCGTGAAGCCGAGGAAGTGCATCACGGCGAACGTGCCGACGACGGACGTGGGGATCGAGAGCAGGACGTTCACCGTGGAGGAGATCGAGCCGAGGAACAGCCAGCACACGAGCGCCGTCAGGAGGACGGCGAGCACCATCGTGAACCCGATCTCGTGGATGGACTCCTCGACGGGCGCCGTCGTGTCGAAGGAGACCTGCACCTGTGCGCCGGGCGGCAGCGTCTCGCGGATCTCCACGAGCCGCCGGCGGACGGCGCGGGCGATCTCGACCGCGTTCGCCCCGCGCTGCTTGCGGATGCCCACCCCCTGCGCGGGCTCGCCGTTGTTGCGCGCGACGAGGCGGCGGTCCTCGAGGCCGTCCTCGATCGTCGCCACGTCGGAGAGGCGCGTCACGGCGCCGTCGCGCTCGGAGACGACGAGGTCGCGGAACGCGGCCACGTCGAGGGCCTCTCCCCGCAGGCGGACGTTGGTCTCCCGCTCGGGGTCCTCGAGGCGCCCCGCGGGCAGCTCCAGGTGCTCGCGCCGGAGCGCCGTCGTCACGTCGGCCGCCGTCACGCCGCGGGCGTCCATGCGCTGCGCGTCGAGCCAGACGCGCAGGCTGCGGTCCCGGAAGCCGCCGAGCAGCACCTCGCCGACGCCGGGCACCGTCTGGAGCCGCTCCCGCACCTGGAAGCGGGCGATGTCGGCCAGCTCCTGCGGGGGGAGGCTCCCGGAGACGGCGACCCACAGGATCGGCTGGTCCTCGGGGTTGGACTTCGTGATGACCGGCGGGTCCATCGCCTCGGGGAGCCGCCGCTGGGCCTGCGCGACCTTCGTCTGCGTCTCCTGCAGCGCGGCGTCGATGTCGCGGCCGACCTCGAACTCGAGCGTGACCGTCGCGCTCCCCTGCTGGGAGTTCGAGGAGATGTCGGTGATCCCCTCGACGCTCATGCAGGCGTCCTCGACGAGCTCTACGACGTCGGTCTCCATCGTCTCGGGGCTCGCGCCCTCGAGCGTGAGTCGCACGGTGACCTGCGGGAAGTCCACGTCCGGCATCTGGCTCACGCCGAGGCGGGACAGCCCGATCGCCCCGAAGACGATCAGCGCCGCCATCAGCATCCAGGCGAAGACCGGCTTGCGGATCGCGGCGTCGGAGAGCTTCAACGCCCGCCCAACCCGGCCTCCCCGCCGACACCGGCCGGGGG
>DATLLK010000450.1:0-2177 GCA_035537895.1 Planctomycetota bacterium | reverse complement strand
GTCGGCGGGTCGGAGTCGGCCTGCCGCACGCGAGGGCCGGCGCCGGGATCGCCGCCCGCCGGACGCCGAGCCGCGAGATACGCGCCCAGTCCGCCCACGGCGATCAGCGCACCGAGCAGCGAGATCCGAGTGCGCCGGGTGAGTCCCACTGCGTGCGGATTCTACGCCGCGCGGCCAAGGGGCGGCGACCCCCTGGACCCGCGATGTGCGGTCGGGCGCCGGCCGTTGCGCGGGGTGGCCGCAGCGACTCCGGATCGCGGCGGCGGCGCGCGGGCACCCCTCTTTGCTTCCCCCGGGATCGAGCGGGACTGCCTGCGGCTGAGAATCGCGCCCATGACTCTCCATCCTTTCGCGCGGCGGGTCGCGACGATCGCGGCGCTGGTTCTCGGTACGGTCACCCATGACGCGTGGGCGGACGAGTGGGCGCCGCCGAAGCCGAAGTCCGCCGGGACGGGCGCGCCCATCACGCTCAAGCGCTCGCTCGCCGACGCCGCCCACCTCCCCCGCGGCCGGGTCGTCACGACGCAGACGCACACGTGGGCCGACAAGCACGCCGAGACGGCGCTCGAGTTCGAGGGAGTCGCGACGGCGAAGAAGCCCGACGTGAAGGGGCGCGCCCAGGTCGACCTCGCGGTCGAGCTCACGGGCCTCGCGATCGGCGACGAGGACCTCATGCCGATGGTGCGCGAAAAGGGAGCCGACGTGTCCGTCCTGACGGCGTTCGACGCCCACGGCTACGCGGCCGAAGGCAAGCCGAGCGGCGGAGTCGCAACGGGCAAGATCGCCGACGTCCTCAAGCCCGTGGGCGCCTGGCTCCTCCCGTATCTGCCCGAGAAGCCCGTGAAGGTGGGCGACACGTGGGACCTGCCCGTCCCGTACTTCCTGTGGAGCGTGAACCAGCTCGGCGGAGTCCCTGCCGAGGGCTTCGCGACGCAGGTGCTCGAGGCCGTCGAGGACCGCGAGGGAGTCCGCTGCGCGCGCATCCGCACCGTCGTCGCGCTGAAGCGCCCTCAGCCCAAGGGGATGACCCCGTCCTCGGTCGGGATCGGCGAGGGTCCGGCCCTCGCCCGGTTCCACGCCGAGGGGACGATGTGGGTCGATCTCGACGGCTGCCTGCGCGAGGATGCGCTCGACCTGAAGATGCGCGTCGAGAACACGGGCACGCAGGCCTGGATGGAGTGGACCTTCCACCGCGAGGTGAAGGCGCAGCCCGCGGGCTCGGCTCCCGCGGCGAAGGACTGGTCGAAGCACACAGGGAACCTGAAGTTCGTGGTGGGCTTCGAGCAGGGGATGGCAGAGGCCTGGGAGGCCGGGCGCCCCGCGATGCTCTTCTTCACGTCGTCGAAGGACCACTGGTGTCCGCTGTTCGGAACGCGGACGTGGAAGGACAAGGAGGTGCTCGAGAAGGTGAAGCCGTACCTTCCGGTCCTCGTGGACGCCGACGAGTCGCCGGAGCTCGTCAAGCGCTACGACGTCCTGCTGCTCCCCGCCGTGGTCTGGGTCGACTCCGACGGCCACCAGATCTTCGTCTCCGCGGGCGACGCGCAGCTGGAGATCTTCCGCATGTTGGTCGAGACCGCGCGGAAGCGGGCGCCGGACGAGCCCTCGGCCAGCTTCGTCGCGGTGCAGAAGGCTGCCGAGGCGATGCGCGCCGGAGTCAAGAGCGGCGACCTCAAGGCGGCGCTCCGCGCGATCCACGAGATCAGGCAGGTCAACCGGCCGAAGGCGATCGTCGACGAGGCCGCGAAGGTCGAGGCGGAGATCTCGAAGACGGGCGAGGCGGCCCTCTCGAAGGCGAAGGAGCTCCTCCAGTCGGGGAAGAAGTCCGAGGCGAAGGACGCCCTCCAGAAGCTGCGCACGGCGTACGGCGACCATCCGGTCGGGCGCGAGGCCTGGGCGCTCCTGCGCCAGATCCAGGAGGAGGAGAGCAAGTAGGTCCGCGAACCCTGCGCTGCCTGGCGTGTCCGCGCGACGAACGGGGACGGGGGCGCGCGGGAGCGCCGTGCGTCAACGGCCTTCCGCCGGCGCACGGCCCAGCACCAGATCGACACCCGACTCCCCCGCGTGCGCTCGCGCGCGGGCCTCGCGCTTCGCGCCTCCGGGGCCGACAGCGGTCGCGACGATGTCGACGACCTCGTCCGGCGGCAGGCCGCGAATCTCGAATCGGCCGTCGGAGG
>DATLLK010000449.1:0-2416 GCA_035537895.1 Planctomycetota bacterium | reverse complement strand
TCCCCGCCGCTCCTCGACGACGCGCGCGGTGCCCGCGCCCGCCGCGACGAGTCCGGCCGTCGTCGCCGCCTCGCGCACGGAGGGGTCGGCCGAAACGATCGAGGCGCCGAGCGCGCCGAGTCGTCGTGCGACGTCACGCGTGGCGCGGTCGCCCGCGCCCACCACGAGCACCACGCGCCCCGCGAGGGGGCGCGGCCGCGGCGTCACTTCGCCGCGTCTCCCGAGCGCTTCTCGCCGGCGTTCTTCCGCGACGTCTCGATCGCGCGCCGGTCGTAGTAGGTCTCGTCGATCCCGTGCCAGTGCGTCACGCCGTCTTCGCCGAGGCGCCAGCACAGCCACACCGCGCGGCCGGACCGCTCGGAGGGGAAGTCGACGAGGCCCTTCTCCGGATCCTTCAGCTCGACGCCGAGATCGGACAGCTCCTTGATGTAGCTGTCGATGCGCTGCGTGCGCTCCTCCATCTCGGCCTTCAGGTCATCGACCTGTCGGCGCGCCGCCTCGGACCCGGCGCCGGAGACTTCGACCGCGCGCCGCTCGCGCCCGATCTCCTTCATGCGCACGTACTCCGCCACGATGTCGGTGACGATGCACCGCACGAGGGGGAGCGCGCGGTTCGCATCCGCCACCGTGAACTGGGATCGTGCTGCCGTGGGGGGCATGTAGTTCTCGCTTGGCCTCCACCCAAGTATAGGTCGGCTGTCCGACCACCAAAGATTCCCGCACCGCCCCCGGTCAGGGCACCGAAGCGGCCGAGACCTTGTCGTCCTCCGCTGACAGCAGCTCGACACGAACACTATCGGCCAACGCCTCGCGCAAGGCGTGCCGGGCGAGGGCGACGGCGCCGAGCGGGCTCGCCAGCGCCTCGCTCTCGACCCGCAGGACGCCCAGGCGCACCACCAGACCCTCAACTTGGACGCGTCCGAGGACTACGCCCTGCGCACGCCAGAGCGGGCCCACGATCCCGGCGATGGCGCCTTCGACGCCTCCCGCGGCTGCGCGCGGATCGGGCGGATCGCGCCGGTGCCGCTCCTCATCCAAGATCGTCCGCAAGTCGGGCCAGCAGGAGTGGCACCCGGTGCCGGCCGCACACGCGATGCCAATCGTCGGCACGTCCTCGGCGCCCTCCCGGATCGACCGGCGCACCTCGCGGTCTCCGACGGCGAGACACCGGCAGGCGAGGACGCCCGGCGCGCCGACGTGCGCGGCGGCCTGCCCGTCGTCGAGCGCCCGGCGCAGCGCCTCAAGGAGCCGCTCAGCGGCCCCGCGGACGGCGGCGGGCACGGCGCCGAAGCCCTCGAGGAGATCGTCGGCGACGAGCGTGCGGGCCGACTCGACGTCGAGGCCGATCAGACGCTCGGCGAGGACCGCGCCCGGGCCGCGCGGGGCGGCGCTGCCCATGGCCCGAAAGCGCGCCGCGGCGATCCGGCGTGGGCGCGCGGGATCCTTCGCGAGGCGCAGCATCACCCGGACGCCGTCGCCGGCCACGATGCTCCCCGCCTCGCCCGCGAGGTCGGCGGGCTCGAGGTCGCCCTCACCCTGCGGCGCTGCGACCCGGGAGAGGTAGTCGGGGGACAGGCGGTCGAACACGGGGGGGGCGGCGGCTACGCGCCGCGTGACGCCTTCGGCCGGCGCGGGATGGGCTCGACGGGCGGCGGCTCGAGGACCTTTCCGGGGTTCAGGATCCCGAGCGGGTCGAAGGCGGCCTTGATCGCGCGCATGGTCGCCATGGCGTTCGCGTCCCGGCAGGTGGAGAGATAGCGGCTCTGGACGCAGCCGACGCCGTGCTCGCCCGTGATCGTCCCGCCGAGCCGCGTCGCGACCTCGAAGATCGCCTCGATCGCGGGGCGCAGGCTCCGCTCGCGGTGGGCCGGGTCCGGGTCGTCGGTCAGGACGTTCACGTGGATGTTGCCGTCGCCCGCGTGACCGTACGACACCTGACGGACACCGAACTTCGCCGCCACGGCGCGCACGCCCCGGAGAAGGTCGGGGACGCGCGAGGGCGGGACAGCCGTGTCGCACTCGATGTAGGAGGAGATCTTCTTCACCGCCTCGCCGATGCAGCGGCGGATCCTCCAGAGGTCGCGCTCCTTCTGCGGCGAGTCGGCCAGCACGACGTCCTTCGCCCCCGCCGCCTCGAGCACCTCGGCCACGCGGACGAGGTCCGCGTCGAGCGCCGCCTCGTCGTTCCCGTCGATCTCGACGAGGAGGGACGCCTCGGCGCCGCCGCCCGGGACGGACTGGCCCAGGTGCTTCTCGGCCGCGGCGAGCGCCGCCCGCTCCATCAGCTCGAGCGCCGAGGGCGTGATCCGGGCCCGGAAGATCGCGGGGATCCCGCGTGCCGCGGAGTCGAGGTCGGGGAAGGGCGCGAAGAGGAGTCGGCGAAAGCGCGGGAGCGAGGTGACGCTGCGCCTCATCC
>DATLLK010000448.1:0-4059 GCA_035537895.1 Planctomycetota bacterium | reverse complement strand
CCGCAGACGAGGAAGAAGAGCCCTCCGATCCGGGCTTCGCGGAGGCCGCCGTGCCCGCCGAAGGACCCGCGGCTCGTCGGGGCCGCGGCCAGCAAGGCGAGGCCCGCCGCCGCGAAGAACACCCCGCCGAGGCGGTACGCGGCCGTGAGCCTCCGCCGCTTCGGCTCCTCCTCCCCGCGGGAGGGGTGCGGAGCGCCCACCGCGTCGCGCCACTGGCGCTGCCAGGAGAGCGCGTCCGACGCGCTGCGCTTGGCGGCCGCGGCCAAGGAGACCCCCATCAGGAGGACCAGGGCGCCGGAGAACGCGGTCCATTCGCGCGCTAAATCCATGACGCGATTATAATTCTTTCGGCGCGGGCAGCTCGCCGGGAGCGGGCTTATGCGCCTGCTTCCAGACGGCGGCGAACTGGGCGCCGTAGGCGGCGACCTCGCCGGGGAGGGTCGTGAAGAGATCGTTCTCGAAGTTGAACTGCTCCGCGTTGGCCGAGAAGTTGTAGGAGCCGGTCATCAGCAAGGCCCCGTCGACGACGGCGTATTTGTGGTGCATCACGCCCATCCCGCCGCGGCCGCCGCTCAGCCTCAGCTTCACGCCGGATTTCGACAGCGCGAGGACCGGCTGGGAACGGGCCGCCTGGGACGCGTCGGCCGCGACGCGCACGGCGACGCCCCGCTCCGCGGCCGCGATCAGCGCGTCGACGACGCGCTGGGAGTAGAGGCTGAAGATCGCGACGTCGATCGTGCGCTTCGCCCGACCGAGCGCGTCCACGAGCAGGTCCTCGACGCCGCCCCGCGGCGAGAAGGCGTAGCGCGGATAGCTCCCCCCGGCGAAGGCGACCGGCCGGAGCGGATCGGCCGGCGGCGGGCCGAAATCGGCGGCGACCGAGCCCATAGGCGAGGAGGTGTCCCCTCCGCTCGCCGTTGGAGAGGGACCCGCCGGCGCCGAGGGATCGCGTCCCAGGCGCCACATCCAGTGCCAATAACGGGTGAAGCCCTCGATGTGGGCGGCGTCGTCGCGGAGGATCTCGTTCTCGAAATGCTTCTCGTCGGCCGACGGGGTCCAGTTGAAGGAGCCGGTCGCGACGAGCTCGCCGTCGAAGACCGCGAACTTGTTGTGCATGATGCCGAAGGAGCCGCCGCCTTTCAGGATCCGGATCGGCACGCCGGCGTCGAGAAGCTTCAGGTATTCCGGCGAGCCGCCCCGCTCGCCCGGGGCCGAGGGCTTCACGTGGCTCTCGTCGTAGACGAGCCGCGCGCTCACGCCGCGGGCCTTCGCGCGGAGCACCGCGTCGGCGACGTCGGGCAGGCGCAGGTCGTACAGCGACAGCAGCAAGGTATGGCTCGTCTTGTCGATCGCCGCGACGAGCGTCGCGGAGATGCGGTCCTCGCCGCTGAACTGCACGCCCTTGAGGGAAAGGCCCTTGAAGGCGACGACGGGAATCGCGGGGATCGCCGGCCGCGCGGCGGCCCGCCGGACGGCGGGAGCCGGAACGGGGACCGAAATAGGCCACGCGGCCTCGGGCAAGCCCGCCCGCGACGAGACCGCGGCCAATAGGAGGGCGAGGGCCCCCCCTAATCTCTTCACCCCATCAGATTAGGCCTTTTAACATGGGTCCGCATGGGCCTAAAGACCTATGCCCCTCCGTCTAGACTGAGCCCGTCAGTACTGCTAGGATTGCTCCGTGAAGCCTCCCAGGGAGTGGTCCGTCTACCTCGTGCGCTGCGCCGACGCCAGCCTGTACACCGGCATCGCGAAGGACGTAAAGGCGCGCGTGTCCGCCCACAACTCCGGCAAGGGCGCGGCCTACACCCGCAGCCGCCGCCCCGTCAGCCTCGTCTACCATAAGAAAGGCCTGACCCGCTCCGCCGCCCTGATCGAGGAGGCGCGCATCAAGTCGCTCGAGCGCCCCGACAAGCTCGCGCTGCTGAAGAAAACGCTGCGGACCATCGGCCGCGCGGCGGGCGCCCTGGCCCTGGCGGCCGGCCTCGCGGCTCCCGCGCTCGCGGTCCCGGTCTTCAACAAGGAGGCGGAGGTCGCCATCGGGTCCTCGACGGCGCAGGCGTTCATGGAGATGACCGCCGGCGTCCCGTATCCCGTCCGCATGTACTACCTCCCCGCGGTCTCGAGCGGCGTGCCGCACACGAGTTCGGGTGCTGCGATCCTCTCCGCGACGTGGACCGGCGTCGCCGGGGTTCCTTGGACCGCCGAAACGGGCGTGCGCGTGGACACGAACACCGTCCCCTCGGTGTCGGCGAGCTCGATCACCGGCTGCTCCCTGCAGCGCCTGACCGCCGGCGGCTTCCGGATGATGTACTCGATCGTCTCGACGACCGGCGCCTTCCGCATCCACAGCGCGACCTCGGCCGACGGCCTGGCCTGGGCCAACGAGGCCGCGGTCGCGGTCGACGGCGCCGCGACCTACGTCGGCGTGCCGCGCGTCGTCGTCCTCGATTCGGGGGACTGGCGCATGTACTATACCCGCGACTTCAACGGAGGCAACGACCTCGCCGACCGCCGGATCTTCACCGCGAGATCCGTGGACGAAGGCGCCACTTGGGGCGATTCCTCGGTCGTCGTGTCGACCACCGCCTACGAATCGGGCGCCGCCAAGCTGACCAACGGGAAAATCCGCCTCTTCTACTCCGCTCCGCAGAGCCCCAGCTCGAGCGCGACCGTGATCCTGAGCTCGCTGTCGTCGGACGCCCTGGGGAACTCCTTCACGGAGGAGACCGGCGTGCGCCTCTCGACGCCCGTCGTCACCGGAGCCGTCTCCTTCCCCGTCCCCGTGCGCTCGACCGACTCCTTCCGCTGGCGCCTGTATTACACCTTCTACGAGGCGTTCAACTCGACCGGCGACATCCGCTCGGCGCTGACCGGCGCGCCCGCCCCCGTCTCCGTCTCCCCGAACACGGTGTACCGCAGCGCCGCGTCCATCCCCCTGACCATCACCGGCGAGGTCTTCTCCGCCGCGCCCACGGTCTCGATCACGCTCGGCGCCACGACGCTCGCCGGCACCGGCGTCACCCGGGTCGACGACCAGACCATCACCGCGTCGTTCCCTACGCAGGGCCAGACGCTCGGGAGCTGGGACCTGACCGTGACCAACGCCGACGGCGTCCCGACGGCCGTCTCCTCGGCCCTGCTCATCGATTTCGCCCCGGGCACCGTGGCTCTCGTCGACAACCTGCTGCGCCCGCGCAACGGAGGCGCGACCATCATCGACCTGACCACGTTCAACGACGGGCCCGTCAGCGTGCGCATCTACGACTCCGAGGGGCGCCCGATCCGGACCATCTTCGACGACTTCCACGCCGCCGGCTCCTTCGGCTTCAACTGGGACGGCCGCACCGCGACGGGCGGCGTCGTTCCCAGCGGGCTCTACTTCGTCGCCGTCAAGGCGCCCAAGATCTCGGTCAAGAGCAAGATCGTCGTGATCCGATGAGACGACTCCGCGTCCCGGCCCTCCTGCTCCTCATCGCCGCGCGCGCGGGCGCCGCGGGCTCGCCCACTTTGCGCCGCTCCCTGTCCCCCCGCTCCGCCGCGATGGCGGACGCGTACGCCGCCGTGGCCGGCGGACTCTCCTCCTTGAGCACCAACCCCGCGGGCCTCGCGGCCGCGCGGCGCTCGCAGCTCGACACGACCTTCACGAGCGGCGTGCTCGACGACACGTTCGGCTTCATCGGCTGGGCGCAGCCCCTGCCCGCCGGCACCGCGGCCGCGGGACTGTCCTACTACGACGCGGGCAAAGTCGACCTCCACTTCGCCGGCGGCCGCACCGAGACCCGCACGGCCCAGCGCGACTTCGTCGGCCACCTCGCGTGGGCTCTCCCTCTTCCCGGCGGGCTGTCGGCCGGCGTCACGGGCAAGTTCTACCGCTTCGAGCTGGCGCAGGAGGCCCGCGCCTCGGGCGCCGCCGCCGACGTCGGCGTCCAATGGACGACCCCTCTCAAGGGCTTGAGCCTCGGCGCCGCGATCCAGAACGCCGGCCCGGGCGTGAAGTTCGAGGCCGAGCGGGAGGCCCTGCCTCTCGCGACCCGGGGCGGGCTCTCCTGGAGCTGGGCC
>DATLLK010000447.1:0-4474 GCA_035537895.1 Planctomycetota bacterium | reverse complement strand
AACTGCCCCCTCCCGCGGGTTTCCCCCCCCTGTCCGACGAGACGATCGCGGACGTCACGCTGGGAGATTTCGTCGCGGGCGACCTCGCCCCCGCGGAGGCGGCGGTGGTCCGGGCGCGCGCGGCGACCGACCCGGACCTCGCCGCGCGGATCGCCCGTGCGGAGCGTCTCGAGGCGAGGCTTCGCTCCGACGGGCTCCTGCCCGTCCCCGTGGCGCTCGTCGGACGGGTGCTCGGGGGCGTGCGGGCCGAGCGGCCGCCGTGGTCGCGTCCCGCCGTCGGGTCCCTGCCGTGGGGGCCCACTCCGTCGCGAGGAAGCCGGGGTGCGCGCGCGGCGGCGGCGTTGGTTCTCGCCTGCGCGGGCGCGTGGACCGCGCTCGGCGGCGCGGCGCCGGTCGCGGCGCTGGCGGACGCCCTCGCCGAGCCGGTGCCCTACGAGCTGGGGCTCCCTGCCTCGGTGGTGGGCCCCCTGGACCGCCTGCCCGTCCTGGGTGTCCCTGCGTTCCCGTGGCCCGACCTCGCCGTGGACGAGCGCGCCGCGCGGGCCGCGGACGCGCTGCCCGTGGGGCCGGGCGCGCTCGCCGCCCTCGCCGTCGCGGCGCTCGCCGGCGCCGTCTGGACCGCCCGCCGTCGCCCCGGCGCCCGTCCGTGACCCGTTGCGTCTGCCTCCCCCTCGCGTTGCGTGACTCTCCCCTCCCGATGCGTGACCCTCCCCCGGACCTCCACGCCATGAAGAACACCCGACGCGTCCGATCCCTCTCCCGCGCCGCCGTCGCGGTGGCCGCGCTCGTGCTGCTCGCGGGGACGGCGGCGGCCGACGGGGGCGACGCGTACTGGCGCGACCACCCGGGCGCGGGCGTCGCCGCCGGGTTCGGCGTGGCGCTGCTCGCCATGCTGGGCGTCGCGGGCCTCGGCGCGGCCGTCGCCGTCCTCGGCGCCGTCGTGCCGCGGCTCCAGGCCACGATGGACCTTCGGGCGCGGGAAGGCGGCGGCCTGCTCTCCGGGTCGCTCGTCGCCGTCGGCGCCCTCGCCGCGGCGGCCGCCGTCGCCCAGGCCGGAGCCGTCGGGCGCGGGGCGGCGGCGCTGGTCGTCCTCGCCGCGGCGGCGCTCGCGCTCGCGGGCGCGCTCGCGACCCTCCCCCTCCTCGGCGAGCGCCTCCTCGGCGCGCGCGGCGCGGAGGCGTCCCCGCTCCGACGCTCCGTCACGGGCGCCCTCGCACTGGGCCTGGCCTTCCTCCCCGCGCTGGCCCTGCACCTCTGGCCGCTGGCGTTCCTGCTCGGGCTCGTCGTCGTGGGCTGGCCGCTCGGGGTCTGCCTCTCGGGCGTGATGCGGCGCGCCGGTCGCGAGCGCGGCGCGCCCGCCGCCTGACGACGCGGGAGATGCCGGAGCGCGCAGGTACGGAAACACGCGCGCCGACATAGAATCCCGCCGCGATGGACGAGGAGAGCATCCCTCCCGCGACGGTCGAGGTCTCGAGCTGGCCGCTCGACGTCCTGATCGCGGGCTTGGGCGAGGCGCGCGACGCCGAGCAGACCTGCCAGCGGCTCGCCGAGCACCTCCTGCGCGTGGCGCCCGGCGCCGCGGTGCGCGTGTTCCTGCTCGGCGCGGGGGACCGGTGCTCGACCTGCCCGCGGGCGAAGGAGTGCACGGCGCGCGACCGCTGCCTCCACCTCGTCGGCGAGGCGGGCCCCTTCGCGCGGCCGCCGGGCCACGCGCTCCGCGTGCCGCGGCTGGCCGCCGGGTACGCGGAGGTCCTCGCGACGGCGCAGCCCGTGCGCGGCGGGGCACCCGTGGCCGAGCTCGCGGCCCCGGGCACGACGGGCACGCGGTCCGAGTCGCTGCTGCTCCCGCTGCGGACGGGCGGCGAGACGGTCGGCGTCCTCGCGCTGCGCCTGCCCATCCTTCCGCCCACGGGCTTCGAGGCGCAGGCACGGATGGCCGCGCTGCTCACGGCCGCGGCCGTGGGCACGCTGGTCTCGCGCGCCGACGAGGAGCGCCGGTTCGCGCAGCTGCGGCTCGTCCACCAGCTGGGGCGGAAGGCGCTCTCGATCCTCGACCCCGATCTCCTCCTGCGCCAGGCGGCGGCCGACGTCCAGCAGCACTTCGGTTACCGCCACGTCACGATCCTCACGACCGACCACGCCGCGAAGACGCTCCACCTGAAGGCCGTCGCCTCCCTGTACGGGCGCATGGACGCGGTCGACGAGGCGATGCCGATCACGCGAGGCATCGTGGGCCGCGTCGCGCGCACCGGCCGCACCGCACGGGCCGACGACGTCACGCACGATCCCGACTACGTCGCGCACTGGCCCGACACGAAGAGCGAGCTCGCCGTGCCCGTCCTGATCGGCGGGGTGGTCGAGGCCGTCCTCAACGTGGAGAGCGACACGGGAGAGGGCTTCAGCGAAGCCGACGTCGTGGTCCTCGAGACCGCGGCGCAGCAGCTGGCCGTCGCGATCGACAACGCCCGGCTCTTCGCGCGCGTGAAGCAGAAGGAGGAGGAGTACCGTACGCTCGTCGAGTCGGCGCCGATCGCGGTCGTCTCGGTGGACGCGGGCGGCCGCGTCACCTACGCCAACCCGGCCGTCGCGGACCTGACGGGGCTCGACCACCGCACGCTGATCGGCGCGTCGCCCCACGACCTCGCCGTGCCCGAGGACCGCGGGGGCCTGTCGGCGGCCTTGAACGGCGCCATGCGGGACGGGACGGGCCGCGGCGTCGAGTTCCGCGTGCCCCACACGGACGGCCGCGCCCGCTTCGCCTCGGCCGAGGTCCGCGCGCTGCGCTCGGGCGGGGGGAAGCCGACGGGCGTCCTCCTGCTCGCCCGCGACGTGTCGCGCGAGCAGGACCTCCAGACCAAGCTCGCGCAGGCCGAACGGCTCAACTCGATCGGGCGGATGGTGAGCGGCGTGGCCCACGAGCTGAACAACCCGCTCGCGGGGATCCTCGGCTACGCGCAGCTGTCGCTGCAGCAGCCTCCCGAGCAGTGGTCGCGCGCCGACCTCGCCAAGATCGAGGCGAACGCGCAGCGCTGCAAGCGCATCGTCGAGAACCTCCTGACGTTCGCGCGGCAGTCGCGGATGGAGCGGCAGCCGGAGAGCCTGAACGCGGTGATCGACTCGGTCGTCAACCTGAACGAGTACGTCTTCCGGCTCGACGGCGTGGAGATCGCCCGCGACCTCGACGCGCGCGTCCCGCCGGTGCCGATCGACGTGGGCCGCTGGCAGCAGGTCTTCGTCAACCTCGCCCAGAACGCGCGCGAGGCGATGGTCGAGTCCGCGACCGCGGTGCGCCGCATCACGTTCCGCACGCGCCTGCGCGCGGACGCGGTCGAGGTCCGCGTCGAGGACACGGGCCCGGGGATCTCCGCCGACCTCGTGGCGCGGCTCTTCGAGCCGTTCGTGACGGGGCGCCCGTCGGGCACGGGCCTCGGGCTCTCCCTCGTCTACGGGATCGTGGCGGAGCACGGCGGGACGGTGACGGCGGAGTCCGAGCCGGGGCGGGGCGCGACGTTCATCCTCCGCCTGCCGCTCCCGCCGGCGCGCGCGCCGGAGGCGTCGGCGTCGCCGCCCGAGCCGGGCGCGCGGGGGCCGCTCACGGGGCACGGGCGCCGCGTCCTCGTCGTGGACGACGAGCAGGTCGTGCGCGAGCTCGTGGCCCGCGTCCTCGAGCGCCACGGCTACGAGGTGGACTCGGCCCGGGACGAGGCGGAGGCGCGGCGGCACGTCGGGGCGGCCCGCTACGACGTGATGCTGCTCGACTTCCTGCTGCCCGACGCCGACGGCCTGACGATCCACGACCGGCTCGTGACGGACGACCCGGGCCTCTCGGGGCGCGCGATCTTCCTGACGGGCGGCGGCCAGCGCCAGGAGGAGACGTTCACCTCGCGCGGCCTCCCCTACCTCCTCAAGCCCTTCGACATCCGCGCGCTCGCCGCCATGGTCCAGCGCATGGCGGGCGAGGGCCCGCCGCGCCAGGCGGCCGAGGCGGTCGAGGCGCCCTGACGGCCGGAACGCAGCCTGCTACGTCGTTTCCGAGGTCCTGCAGCCGAGCCGCCCGGCGTCTCACCCGCCACTGCGCCACGTCTCCGCCCAAGAACCCCCCGGCGGCGCCCGGGATGGGGTGCGGAGGTCCGATGACGACGACGACGCGTACGCCTTGGTACGCGAGGAGGAGGAAGCGGCCCTGAGCGCCCCCAGCCAGCGTGCCGCGCGGCGCGCTGGATGGGGTGCGGAGGGCCATGACGACGACGACGCGTACGCCGTGGTACGCGAGGAGGAGGAAGGGGCCCGAGCGCCCCCATCCAGCGCGCCGCGGCGCTAGGAGTCGCCGGGGTCGCCGCGGAGCGCGGCCATCGTGGGCGTGTGGAGGATCCACTGGCGCCCGCCGCGCCGCTTCGCCTCGTACATCGCTCGGTCGGCGCGGCGCAGGAGGGCGTCCGCCTCGTCCTCCTCGCGCGCGAGCGCGACGCCGACG
>DATLLK010000446.1:0-6892 GCA_035537895.1 Planctomycetota bacterium | reverse complement strand
TTCCACAGGAGCCGCCCGAGCTCGGCGTGGAACTCGTCGGGCGTTCGCTTCCCGTTCACGGACAGCAGCCGCTTCGTGCGCGCCTCCGCCTCCTTCGCCGCGGACGCGAACGTGCCGTGGTCCGCCTTGACGGCGCTCGTTCCGGCGCGCGCGAGGTAGCCGCCGATCGTGTAGGGCAGCACGAAGTAGCCGTCGGCGAGCCCCTGCATGAGGGCGGAGGCGCCCAGCCGGTTCGCGCCGTGGTCGCTGAAGTTCGCCTCCCCGATCACGAACAGCCCCGGGACCGTGGACATGAGGTCGTAGTCGACCCACAGGCCGCCCATCGCGTAGTGCGGCGCGGGGTAGATCCGCATGGGCGTCTCGTAGGGGTCGTCCCCGGAGATGTTGCGGTACATGTCGAACAGGTTGCCGTATCGCTGGCGGATCACGTCCTTGCCCAGCCGCCCGATCGCCTCGGCGAAGTCGAGGAAGACGCCGCGCCCGCCGGGCCCGACGCCGCGGCCCTCGTCGCACACCCCCTTCGCGGCCCGCGAGGCGACGTCGCGGGGCACGAGGTTGCCGAACGAGGGGTAGCGGCGCTCGAGGTAGTAGTCGCGCTCGGCCTCGGGGATCTCGCCCGGCGCGCGCGCGTCCTCCTTCTTCGACGGGACCCAGACCCGGCCGTCGTTGCGCAGCGACTCCGACATGAGCGTCGTCTTGCTCGAGTGCTCCGCGGCCACCGGGATGCACGTCGGGTGGATCTGCGTGAAGCAGGGGTTGGCGAAGCCGGCGCCGCGGCGCCACGCGCGGTGCGTCGCCGTCACGTTGCAGGCCTTCGCGTTCGTCGAGAGGTAGTAGGCGTTCACGTAGCCGCCGGTCGCCAGCACGACGGCGTCGGCCGCGAACGCCTCGATCCGGCCCGTCACGAGGTGGCGCGTGACGATCCCGCGGGCCCGGCCCTCGACCACGACGAGGTCGAGCATCTCGGTGCGGGGGTGCATCGTGACGCCCCCCGCGGCGACCTGCCGCTCCATGGCCTGGTAGCAGCCGAGCAACAGCTGTTGCCCGGTCTGGCCGCGCGCATAGAACGTCCGGGAGACCTGCGCGCCGCCGAAGGACCGGTTGGCGAGCGTGCCGCCGTACTCCCGTGCGAAGGGGACGCCCTGCGCGACGCACTGGTCGATGATCGCGGTCGAGACCTCGGCGAGGCGGTGCACGTTCGCCTCGCGCGCGCGGAAGTCGCCGCCCTTCACCGTGTCGTAGAAGAGCCGGAAGACGCTGTCGCCGTCGTTCTGGTAGTTCTTCGCGGCGTTGATGCCGCCCTGCGCGGCGATCGAGTGCGCGCGGCGCGGGCTGTCGTGGAACGTGAAGCAGTCGACGTGGTAGCCCAGCTCGGCGAGCGACGCGGCGGCCGACCCGCCCGCGAGCCCCGTGCCCACGACGATCACGCGGAAACGCCGCTTGTTGGCCGGGTTGACGAGCTTCAGGTCGAAGCGGTGCTTCTCCCACTTCTGGGCGAGCGGGCCCGAGGGCACCTTCGCGTCGAGTGTGAAGGACATCACGGGCCTCCGGCGGGCAGCGGGACGAGCCCGGCGAGCACGGCGATCGGGATCGAGACGTTCCCGATGAAGATCAGGACCGCGATCGCGGGCCCGAAGCCGCACTTCAGGAAGGCGAGGCGGGGGTGTGTCACGCCGAGCGTCTGGAACGCGCTCGAGGCTCCGTGCGCGAGGTGCAGGGCGAGCAGCGCCTGCGCGACGACGTAGGCGATCGAGACGGGCCAGAGCGAGAAGCCCCGGACGACCATCCCGTAGACGTCGTGATGCCCCTCGGGCGTTCGCATCGCGGCGTGGTCGGGGTTCGTGACGCCCAGCGAGAAGTGGAGCAGGTGGTAGACGACGAACGCCAGGACGACGAGGCCCGACCAGATCATCGTGCGGGCGGCGTAGGTCGTGACCTGGGGCTCGGCCCCGAAGTAGGGCACGGGACGGGCCGCCCGGTTCGTCCGCCAGACGTGGTACGCGCTCGCGACGTGGACCACGAAGACCGTGAGCAGCCCCCCCCGGGCGAGCCAGAGGAGCGGCCCGAGGTCCCGCAGCTTCTTCGCGTACCCGTTGAGCTGCGCCGGTCCGCCGAAGACCTGCAGGTTCCCGAGCATGTGCGCGATGACGAAGGCGAGCAGGGCGAGCCCCGTCAAGGACATCAGGAGCTTCGTGCCGATCGTCGAGCAGAGCAGGTGCGACCTGCGGTTCATCCGGGGCTCCGCGCACCGACGGGACCGGGCCGCGGAGGCCCCGGGCCCTCATGGCCGAGTCGGATCCTAGCCCTTCCCCCGGTCATGGCCGAACGAGGACCGTACCGGGGGCGCACGGTCGGGACACGCCCCCGACGCGACGCTCACTTCCCCTTGCGGCCGCCCTTCCCGGGCGTCGGCTTGGGGTCGGTCCGGCCGCTCCAGTACGCCCAATACTCGGCGTCGCTCTTCGCCGGGTCCATGCCCGAGACGGCGGCCTCCGCGGCCGCGTCGGGGTGCCCCCATTTCGTGAAGGCCTGGACCCAGGCCGCGAGCGACGCCTTGCCGGTCGAGGATCCCGGCTGGCCGAGGTAGACGACCGCGAGCTCGGCATCGAGCGCGCGCAGCTCGGGGTCTTCGGAGAGGAAGCCCACGAGGGTCGGCATCATCAGGAGGCGGTACCAGGTCTGCGCCTCCTTCGCGCGCAGGCGCACGAGCGTGCCTTCCTCTTCGACGAGCAGGTCGCCGGGCGAGGCACCGGCGGCGGCCGCCGCCGCCTGACGCACGAGACCCGCGCGCAGCGGCTCGGCCCCGTCGGCGCCCAGCCGGTGGTGGAGCATCTGGACGGCCGCCTCCGAAGCGATGCGGGCCGCGTCCGTGGTCTCGGGGCGAGGGGCGACGAGCAGCTCGCCGGCCCATGCGAGGTGGACGGCGTCCGCCTCGCGCAGGTCGCGCCGCCCGCTCACGAACGCGAACATGTCGCGGTTCGTCGTGACGCGGACGACGGGCATCGACCCCGGGGGCGGCGCGCCGAGCAGGCGCTTGACGGTCGCGTGGCCCGCCCGCACGGCCTTCAGCACCGCCTCGAGGCGCGCGGCGTCGGGCGTGCCGTCGTGGACGAGGAGGAGGTCCGGGGAAGGGACGCGCGTCCACGTCGCCTTCACCTCGCGCGGCAGCCAGCCGTCGGCGTCGTCGGACGACGGGCTCACCCCCGCGACGACGGACTTCAGGAGGGCGACGAGGGCCGCCTCGTAGCGCTTCTCGGACGACCCTCGAGCCCAGACGACGGTGCGGCCCACCGTACGGACGGCGCTCGCGTGGATGCCGTCGCGGAACGGGTTCTTCAGCCGCACGACGCACCCGTCGGGCTTGACGTCGGTCTCGACCGCCTCGCCGCGCTCGACGTCGTGTCGGATCCGGTAGGCTTCGAAGCCCGAGCGCTGGAGCGCGCCGAGCACGCTGCGGTCGGCGCCGAACTCGACGGTGATCTGCTCGAACTCGCGCGTCGATCCCTCGAGGGACCCGAGGCTGCCGTGACGCGCCTCGTCGCGGGGGGTCCAGCGGAAGTGGGACGGCGGCGTGAGCGTCGCGCCCCGCAGCACGCCCGGCAGCTCGAAGGCCCTGCCCGGCGGCTTCTCGGGCGGCGCGGCCGAAGCGGGCAGCGCGCAGAGGAGGAGCGTCGAGGCCGCAAGCAGGACACCCGGGCGCCGCGCGGCGCGATGGCCGGGGCGCGCGCTCATGGACGGAACAGGTCCCGGAGCGCCTTCTCGATCATCCCCCACGGGACGATCATCGGCTTCTTGTCGACCACGATCACGATCTCGTCGCCGGTCAGCTCCCACGACCCTTCGGCGGCGCCCTCGAAGCGGCCGGAGGGGAGCTCGCCCGTGAAGCGGACGCCGCGGGACGCGCCCGCGGCGCGTGCCTTGCGGAGCATGGCCGCGGGATCGAGGTCGGGAGGACGAGGGAAGCGGAGCGTTCGGGTCATGGCCGCGGGATGCTACCTCCCGGGCCGGGCCCCGGCGCGGCCGACCAGGGAGGCGGACCGGACGCCTCGAGCGCCGCGAGGACCTTGCGATTCGCCCGCGGGAACGCGTAGTCGTCGAGGTCGGCGGGCGCGACGAACCTCAAGTCCTCGATCCCGCGCGCCCGCATCCGCCCCCCCTTCACCCGGCAGTGGAAGACGTTCAGGGTGATCGTGAAGTGGCTGTAGGCGTGCTCCACGGTCCGGAACAGCTCGACGACCTCGACGTCGAGGCCGGTCTCCTCGCGGATCTCCCGGGCGCACGCCTCCGCGAGCGACTCGTCGGGCTCGCGCTTGCCGCCCGGGAACTCCCACAGGCCGCCGAGCAGGCCGTCCGCGGGACGGCGCCCCACGAGCAGGCGCCCCGCCCGCCAGACGAGGCCGGCGGCGATCTCGACGTGCGGGACCGGGCGGCGGCTGCGGCGGCGGGGCAGGCGCTCCGCGCGGCCGGCGGCGCGGCCCGCGCACCAGGGCGCCACGGGGCAGAGGAGGCAGGCCGGCTTTCGCGGCACGCAGATCGTGGCCCCGAGGTCCATCACGGCCTGGTTCCAGTCGCCGGGGCGCGAGGGCTCGAGCAGCCGCGCGGCCGCGGCCGCGACGCGCGCGCGCGTCGAGGCGCGCGTCGGGTCGCCGTCCTCGTCGAGCAACCGCACCATCACGCGCGCGACGTTGCCGTCCACCACCGCGACGGGGCGCGCGAACGCGATGCTCGCGACCGCGGCCGAGGTGTAGGGCCCGAAGCCGGGGAGCGCCGCGAGGTCGGCTTCCGTGTCGGGCAGGCGACCGCCGTGGTGCGTCTCGATCTCGACCGCCGCCCGGCGGAGGTTGCGGGCGCGGTGGTAATAGCCGAGCCCCTCCCAGGCCTTCAGCACGTCCGCGTCCGTCGAGCGGGCGAGCGCCCGGACGGTCGGGAAGCGCCCGAGGAACCCCGTGAACCGCTCGCGCACGGTCTCGACGCGGGTCTGCTGGAGCATCACCTCGGAGACCCAGACCGCGTAGGGATCCGTGAGCCCGCGCCACGGCATCTCGCGGCGGTGGGCGTCGTAATGGGCGAGGAGCGCGCCTCGCAGGTCGCGCACGGCGCGCGCGTCCCAGGGGAGACGGGGGTCCGCGGGCGCGCGCGCCGGCGTGCCGGCGGCGGGCGCGGACCGGCGCGTTCGGCGGGCCGGCGCGCGGCGGGGACGCGTCATCCGCGGAGCGCTCCGACGCGAGGGGACGGAGCGTGTACGACGAGGATCGAGGCGGAGCCGCCCGCGGGACGGGTCACGCGGACCGGGACGCGCTCAGCGCGGCGGCAGCGGCAGACGGCAGGAGCCGTCCTTGCACTCGCAGTCCTCGTCGTCGCCGAACAAGTCGCCGCCCGGGGCGGAGGGGGACCCGTGAGCGGGCTGCGCCGTCACCTTGACGACCTTCGGCTCCGGCGTCGGCGCGAGCGGCACCGATCCGGAGGACGGAGCGCCGGTGGTCGGGGCGCTGGTCTTCTTCGCCGCAGCCGGCGCGGCCGGGAGAGCAGACGCGCCCGCGGCGAGCGGGGTTGCCGACGCCCCCGCGGCGAGCGGGAGAGCCCGTGCCTGCGCCGCCGCGAGCTTCGCGCCGGGGAACGGCGCGCGGATCGGCGTCTCGGAGAGCGTGGGCGGGAGGTTCGAGGCGAACGTCCCGGGATCCGCCTCCCAGAGATTCCGCGCGTCCACGTCGCAGAAGGCGACGCGGCGCCCGCGCCACGTCGCCGTGCACGCGGGGTCGACGGGCATCCCGACCATGACCGGACACGTGGCGTTGCAGGCACGCGACGACGTGGCCGGCACCTCCACGGGGCGCAGGGCCTGCGCGACGGGCGACCCGATGGCGGCCGGATCGGACGGAGGCCTCTCGCCGATCGAGATCGCGCGCGGTGTCGCTACGACGGGCGAGGCAACGACGCGCGGCGGCGGCTGCGGCCGGGCGGACGGAGCGGGCCGGTCGTCGTCGGCCTTCGCCACGGCGGCGGCGGTCACAACGAGAACCATGGGGGCGACCCACGCGTACATGCGCATGCGCGATCTCCGTGCCCTGCCTTGGACGCCACCCACGGCGCGTCCCTACCCGCAGCGCGACCTGCCAAACGAGGTCCCGGCTACCCGGAGCCACTCACCTGGCGACCACCACTCCCTCCGTCCGCCGCGGGCTACGCACCCTCCCTCGGGGCGTATCCCGCGGCCCGCAGAGTCCACGAAATCTCTGTCAGCAAACGGTCACAAACATTCGGAAACTCAGCCGCCCCCGGTGACCCAGGGGCGGCGAGGGGCTGGGGCCGCACTCGTCCTCCGAGCGCTCGGAGGCCGAGGACGCAGCCCCGGGAATTACCCTAGCGGCCGCAGGGCCCGCACGAGGGCTGCGCGCAGGTGTTGCAGTTGTTGGGCTGGTTGCACGTGTTGCAGCTGTTGGGCTGGTTGCACGTGTTGCACGAGTTCGACTTCTGGCACGGGTTGCAGTTGCTGCAGCCCGCGAGAACCACGCCCAGAATCGCGACCGACAAGACCGTGACGATCCGACGCATCGATGCCTCCTGTGTTGGATGTACCCAGACAAGGGAAGCACGGGACGCGTCCCGACCTCCCAAGGCAGACCACCTTACCCAATCGGTCCGCCGAATCCATGTCTCCGTGACCGGAGAGGGGACCATCGCCCGGGGGGGGTCCTAACGCCGGGCTTACGCGGCGTCCCTCCCGACCTACGGGAGGTTCTTGGCGTACTTCTCCGGGTCCTTCGTAAACCGGACGCGGCACGTCTCCGAGCAGAAGCCGACGACCTTGCCGTTCCAGACGGTCGTGATGTCGGGGTTCACCGGATTCCCCAGCATCACGGGACACGTCGCGTTGTACGGGACGGCCTTGGGC
>DATLLK010000445.1:0-2120 GCA_035537895.1 Planctomycetota bacterium | reverse complement strand
TCGGCGGGATGCCCGGCTCGTTCGGGTCGGGCAGCGCCGCGGCGGGTGCGGCGGGCGCCACGGGCTTCGCGGCGACCGGCGCCGGCGCAGCGCCCGGGGCGGCCGGCTTGCCCGCGGCCGCCTTCGCCTTGCGGGCGGCCTCGGCCGCGGCCTTCGCCTTCGCCTCGCGCGCCTGACGGACCTTGCGGACCTTCTCGGCGCCGGCCCGGTACGCGGCCGCCTCGCGCTCCGTCGCCTGCTCGGACAGCGTGCGCAGCGTCGCGACCTGGCGGACCTTCTCGTCGCGGACCGCGGCGAGCGCCGCGCGGCCCGCGGGGTCGTCCGAGGGCCAGCGCCCGATGAGCTCCCCGTAGAGCGTGATCTCCTCGTCGAGGGCCTCGAGGACGAACTTCGCCAGCGTGGGGACCGACAGGTAGTTGAGGTCGAGGTTCCACCAGGGGAACACGCCCGGCTGCGGGACGCCGCCCCGCTGCTGGATCAGCACGCCGAGGACGTGGGCGTGCCGGCGGTCCTGGTCGCGGATCTCGGCGAACGCCTGCAGGAGCGCGTCGTCCTCGGGGACGACCCACGGCTCGCTCTCGAAGACGTAGCCCGGGCCCGAGTAGAAGGAGCGCGTCAGCAGGTCGTCGAGCCGGAGGCGGATCGGGTCCGTGCGGTGCCCGTGCATCATCGGGACCGCGTCCACGTTCGGCGCCGGGCGGACGATGCTCCCCTCGGCGGACGTGCTCATGAGCCGATCCTCAACGCGGGGACCACGTCCCGCGCCCACGAGGCGAGCGGGGACCAGTACAGGAAGAGCGCCACGACGGGGAGCACGAGGAGGGCCGTCAGCACGGCCGCGCCGGCGCCCACGCGGAGCGGCGTCGACTCCTCCGCGGTGACGTCGTCGAGGTACATGTGCATCATCGGCCTCGCGTAGTAGTACAGCGAGATCGCGCCGTTCAAGAGGCCCACGACCGCGAACCAGACGAACCCCTGGCGGATGACGGCGTCGAAGAGCACGAGCTTGGACAGGAAGCCGATCATCGGCGGGATGCCCGTGAGCGAGAGGAGCACGGCCGTGAAGGCTCCCGCGAGCCACGGGTTGCGCGCCCCGAGGCCCTTCAGCCCCGAGAGCGAGCTCGTGCCGGTCGCCCGGATCACGATCCCCGCCACGAGGAAGGCGGCGAGGTTCATGAACAGGTACGTGACGAGGTAGAAGACGAGCGCGCTGACCGAGGTCGCCGACCAGACGGACAGCGCCATGAGCATGTAGCCGGCCTGGGCGATCGAGGAGTAGGCCAGCAGGCGCTTCAGGTCCTTCTGGCGGCACGCCGCGAGGTTGCCGACCGTCATCGTGACGAGCGCGGACAGGGCGAGCACGCCCGCCCAGACGTTGGTCCAGGGCAGGAACGCGCTCGTGGCGTCGCCGGCGACCATCGTCTTGGCCCCCGTCGCCCCGAGGACGCGGACGAGGCCCGCGAAGCCCGCCGCCTTGCTCGCGACGGAGAGGAACCCGGCGACGGCCGTGGGCGCGCCCTGGTAGACGTCCGGCGCCCAGAACTGGAAGGGCACGGCGCTGATCTTGAAGGCGAAGCCCGCGAAGACGAGCACGACGGCCGCGACGAACGCGGGCTGGTCGGCGGCGCCCTGACGGACGGCGACCGCGATGGTCTCGAACGAGGTGCCGCCCGCCAGCCCGTAGATGAGCGACAGCCCGTAGAGCATCAGCCCCGAGGAGACGCCCCCGAACAGGACGTACTTCATCCCCGCCTCGTTCGAGAGCCGGTCCGCGCGGCGCATGCTCACGAGCACGTAGCCGGCGATCGAGACCATCTCGAAGGAGAGGTAGAGCGTCACGAGGTCGACGGACGCCGAGAGGACCGACATCCCGAGGACGGAGGCGAGGACCAGCGCGTGGAACTCGCCGCCCGGACGGCGGTTCCCGTCCCCCACGAGCGTCGCGAGGATCGAGACGAGCCCGGCGACCGAGCAGAAGAGCGTCATCACGATCGCGAAGCCGTCGTAGCGGAGCGCCCCGAGCAGGACGCGCTCGGAGCCCGTCCCCCGAACGAGCCACCCGACGCACACGAGGGCCAGGGCCGCGAACGTGCCGCACGAGAGCCACGCGAGCAGGAGCG
>DATLLK010000444.1:0-10142 GCA_035537895.1 Planctomycetota bacterium | reverse complement strand
CCGGCCTCGACCTCGGCGCCGGCCGCCGCGGCGTGGACATGGGCCCGAGCGCGCTCCGCGTCGCGGGGCTCGGCGAGCGGCTGACGCGTCTCGGCTTCGACGTGCGGGAGGCGGGTTCGGTCTTCGTGCGGGAGCCCGAGGTGCTCGCGGTCGGCGAGGAGCGCACGCGCTACGTCCAGGAGGTCGTCCAGTGCTGCACGGCGCTGCGCGACCGGGTCCGCGCGATCCTGAAGGAGGGCGCGAGCCCCCTCGTGCTCGGCGGCGACCACTCGATCGCGATCGGGAGCATCGCGGCGCAGGCGGCCCACCACCGCGAGGCTTCCGGGCGGCCCATCGGCCTCGTCTGGATCGACGCGCACGCCGACATGAACACGCCCGAGTCGAGCCCGAGCGGCAACATCCACGGGATGCCCCTCGCCGTCCTGCTCGGCATGGGCGCGCCCGCGCTGCGCGCGGTCGCGGGCGACGCCCCGGCGCTCGACCCGCGCCACGTGGCGGTCCTCGCGGCGCGCGACCTCGACCGCGAGGAGCGCGACATCGTGCACCGGTCCGGCGTGCGCGTCTTCACGATGTCGGAGATCGACGAGCGCGGCGTGGCCGCCTGCATGGACGAGGCCCTCGCGCGCGTCCTGAACGGCACGGCCGGCGTCCACCTCTCCTTCGATCTCGACGGCGTCGACCCCCAGTACGCGCCGGGCGTGGGCACGCCGGTCCCGGGCGGCCTCACCTACCGCGAGGCGCATCTCGCCTGCGAGAAGGTCGCCCAGTCGGGCCGCCTCCTCGGCATGGACCTCGTCGAGATCAACCCGATCCTCGACACGCGCAACCAGACGGCGCTCCTCGGCGTCGAGCTGATCCTCTCGGCGTACGGCAAGTCGATCCTCTGAGCTGAGACGACGCGATCCGCGCGTGGAGTCGGCACGACGTCGCGCGTCGCAAACGGTGAACATCGGCGCGGGTCGGCGTCGGAGCGAGCCCCGCGGGACTTCCGTGACCAACGTCCGGTGGTCGGGTCGGGATGCAGGGCTAGGCTAGGTATCGCGGGGGTCGGTCGCGAGGCGAGGTCATCGGGTCCTGCCAAGGGCTCGCGTCTTCGTCTCCTGGGTGCGGAGGCGAGCCGGCACATGACCCCCGAGACGGGCGGGATCCTCATCGGGATCCTCGTGGCGGTCGGAGTTGGGAACCGATTCTTCGGGAGCCGGGCGCGCTTGCGCGTGACGCCGAGGCGCCTCGAGGCGCGCGGGTCCAGGATCCCGCAGGGCATCGGCATCGAGGTCGTCAACCTCGGCGGCTCGACGGTCAGGATCGACGAGGTGGGCTATCTCCTCCCCGGCGCGGTCCACAGCCGGATCGCTCCGGCGGTGACGCTCCAGAACGAGCCGCTCCCCCTCGACCTCGCGCCGGGCGCACGGATCACGGTGCGGGGGCACATCGAGGAGGCGGACCTGCGCGTGCTCGCCCGAGCCCGTTGCGCGTACGCCCGCACCGACGACGGACGGCTCGCGTCGGGGACGAGTCCCGAGTTCCGCGAGTTCGTGGGCTTCGCGGGAGCGCTGTTCCAGGGCACGGAGGACGCGCCGGAGGCGGTCGCGGGGTGACCGCGGCGTCCGCGGGAGCGCCCGCGGGCCCATCTGCCTAGAGCCACCGCCGCGTGCGCGCCTTCCAGGCGACGTACTCCGCGCCGAAGAGGCGCTCCATGCGGGCCTCCTCGTACGGGACGAAGGCCGCCCGCAGGACGACGAAGAGGACGGGGGCGACGGCGAGGAA
The DNA here is from genome assembly GCA_035537895.1 of Planctomycetota bacterium. Lineage (GTDB taxonomy): Bacteria > Planctomycetota > PLA2 > PLA2 > JAEUHO01 > DATLLK01. The sequence goes on along the minus strand of DATLLK010000444.1, from coordinate 8,375 downwards.
GGGCCACGTGCCCCGGAGCACGCCGACTCCCAGGAGGCAGGCCACGAGCCCCACGTACATCGGGTTGCGCGAGAACCGGTACGGGCCCGTGGTCACGAGCGCGGTCGGCAGGCCGAACGGGTTGTGCGTCGTCCGGTGAGCGTGAAAGCAGAGGAGCGCGGCGACCGCCACGACGGCGCCCGCGGCCAGGGGGAGCAGACCCGCCCAGCGCCACGGCCACGGGACGACGGGCGGCGAGCCCGTCGCCCAGTCGACGAGCGCGGCGAGTCCCAGGAGAAGGAGCGCCGCGAACGGCGGGCGCAGGCCGAGGAGCGGCGTCCGATCGGGAGGGGGCGGCGCCGTCACGGGCCGCCGGCTACTTCTGCTTCGCCTTCTCCATCAGCCCGCGCAACTGGGGGAACGGCGCGTTCTGGGAGTTCATCAGCTCCATGTGCTTGATGGTGCCGGGGTAGGTCTCGGCCCACGTGAGGAGCGCCTGGCCCAGCTGCGCGTCCGTCATCCCGTTCTTGTGCTGCTCGACGACGTTGCGGTGGATCCGCTCCAGGGCATACCGGCCCTCCTCCTCCTTCCCCTGCCGGTTCTGGTCCTGGATCAGCTCCTTCCACTCCTTGATCTGCTCCTCGACGGACTTGTAGCCGTCCACGTCGCTCGGGTCCCCGTGCTCCTCGAGGTAGGCGACGCCCTTGGCGACGTCCTTGTCGGCGAGGCGCTTCGCGTAGGCGAGCGTGGACGCGTTGCTCGTGCCGGCGCTTCCCATGACCTGGAACAGCAGGAAGACGGCGAGGATCAGGCCCGCGCCGACGAGCGCTGCGACGGCGATCGAGTTGTCGCGTCGCTTCGGCACATGGCGCGGGCCGCGCTGCTCGTCGTCGTCGTCGTGGGAGCGCGCGTGCGACGACCGCGCCTGGGGGCCGCCGGCCCGCCGGTGGATCGTGACCGCGGGGGCGGCCGCGACCGGGCGCGGCGCCGCCGCGACGGCGACGGGCGCCGCGGGCACCCGTGCGGCCGGGGCGGCCGCCGCGACGTCGCTCGCGTCGTACGTCATCGTCATCTCGCCGATCGATATGACGTCCCCGTGCTCGAGCCAGCGCTGGTTCTGGAACTCGCCGTTGACGCGCGTCCCGTTGCGCGACTCGAAGTCGATCAGCTTGGGGCGCCCGTGGATGCGGCGCACGACCGCGTGGTGCTTGCTGGACCGCTGGTCGGCGACCTGGATGACGTTCGCCGCTCCGCGGCCGACCGTCACCTCGTCGTCGAACAGCTCGAAGACGCTCTGCTGGCCGCCTTCCTGGATGAGCAGCTTCGGCACGGGATCCTCCGATGCCGGTGGATCCTACTCCCCCGTCGGCGATTGGCCGTCGCTCGGGCCCGACCCCGGCGTGATCTCGCCGTCTTCGGGCTTCGTCCGGCCCGGCACGAACCACGGGGCCCCGCCGCCGACCCCGAAGTTCTGGGTCCAGCGCCGACCCCCGAGGCCGACGCCGAGGTCGGCCCAGTCGCTCACGATGTTGCGGTGGTGCCCGCTCGACCGCAGCCACCGCTGGTGCGCCTCGAGCGGACTGTTCGCCATCGCGATGTTCTCCGACATCCCGCCGCCCCGGTAGCCGGCCTTCGCCATGCGGTCGAAGGGGCTCGTCGCGGGCGTGCCGGTCGCGGGGTTGGGCGGCGCGGTGTGGGCGAAGTAGCCGCGGCGCTCCATGTCCATGCTGTGCGCGCGGGCGCTCGAGACGAGGCGGTCGTCGATGCGGACCGCGTGGAGGGGCACGCGCCCCGCCTCGCGCGCCTCGTCGAGGACCTTGGCGACGTTCTCCCGCGTCACGTCCGCGTACGGCGTCGCGCCGGGCTCGACGCGCATCGCCCAGCCCATCATCACGCGGTACTCGTTCGTCACGCGGACCTGCTCGCGCTCGGGCTCCGTCGCGACCGCGTTGGCCGACGGGTTGTAGTTGTCCATCACCCAGCGGTTGTAGGCGAGGAGGTCCCGCTCCGCCTCGTCGCGGGCGAAGTTGCGGATCGTCAGCGTCCCGACGCCCACGTGGAGCGCGAGGGGGGCCATCGCCCCGCGCAGCGGGGCGGTGTCGCGGCCCTTCGCGTCGAGCGCCTTCATCACCTCGGCGTGACGGGCGACGAGCTTCTCGAGCGCCGTGCCCGGCGGCATCTTCACGGCGAGCGGCTCGTCCCAGACCTCCTGCACGAGGTGCCAGCGACGGTCCACCTCGGTCGTGACGACCTCGTACTGCCGCGCGACCTGGGGGTCGTCGTGCGGGTAGGGCCAGTGCTTCTCGTTGAAGATCGCGAGGAGCGCGTACGCGCGCCGGCGGTCGAGCTCGTCGCGGCGGCCCCGCAGCCGCTCGACGCCCCGGAAGAGGGGGTCGGCGGCGACCTTCTTCACGAGGTCGACCGCCTCGGCCTCGAGGGACGCGACGGCCTTGGCGTCGGTGCGGCGAGCGAGCTCCGTGCGGTCGACGAGGTCGCCCTCGAGCACGACGTAGCCGCCCTCGGGGACGCCCGCCCGTCCCTCGAGGCGCCGTGCCATGACGCGGAAGGCCGAGTCCTTGTGCGTCGGCACGTCGACCAGGGTGACGAGGTAGCCGACGGCGGCGGCGCGGTCGCCGAGATCCGCCGCGAGGACGGCGAGTCCGAGGGTGCGATCGGGGACGGGCTTGCCGGCCCCCAGCACGGCGAGGAGGTCGGCGGGCGTGGCCTGCGCCCACGCGAACGTGGTCTCGGCGTCGCCGCGCTTGAGCTTCGCGCCGGCCGGGTCCGCGGCGAGCACCTCGAACGTCCCGGCCGAGAGCTTCGCCTTCAGTCGCCGGTCGCCGACCGCGGCGACCGCCTCGGCGAGCCCCTGCGGCAGCGCGGCGAGGCGCTCGAGGTCCTCGAGGCGCGCGGCCCACTCGGCCTTGGCGCGCGGCGCCGCGTCGGCCGCGGCGAGCTTGCGGTAGAGGGCGGCGGCCTCCGCCCACGCGCGCCGCTGCGCGAGCCCTTCGGCCTCGGCCGCCTGGGCGAGGAGCGCGGCGCTGGGCGCGATCGACGGACCGCTCGGGGCGGGGACCGCCCCCGGGACGGCCGGCGTCCCGGGCGTCGGCGAGGGCGGCGGCGCGCCGCCCGCCACCGCGACGAGCGCGCTGCGCAGCGCGTTCCCCTCCGGCAGGTCGCCGAACCCGCGCAGCGCGGCGATCAGCTCGGCGCGGCGGGCGTCGGGGTCCGCGGCCTTCGCGGCACGCGACAGCGCGGCCTCGGCGAGCTTCCCGGCCTCCACGCCGATCGCGGCTCGCTTGGCCGCGGCCCCGTCGAGGACGGCCTGCGGGAGCACGGTGCGCGAGGCCTCGAAGGCGGCGACCCGCCGAAGCGCCCCGGCGACGTCGCCGCGGGAGAGCGCGCGGTCCGCGTCGGCCGACGCCTCGGCGAGCGCGCGGCCGAGCGCCTCGTCGCGGCGGCGCGAGGCCGCGTCGATCGCGTAGCGCAGGCGGGTGTCGAGGGGGGAGCCCTCCCCCACGCGAAGCGCGAGCGCCTTCAATCGGGCGAGGACCTCCTCCTCGGAGCGGCCGATCGCGTTGCGCTGGATGGCGTCGAGGTCGGTCTCGGCGGTGACGAGCCGCTCGTGCTCGAGCCGGCGCGCCTCCACGATCCGCTCGAGGTCGCCGCGGTGGCGCGAGCGCGGGAAGTCCCGGACGAACTCGGCGAGCATCCCCTGCAGCAGCTCGTAGGGCCGGTCGCGCTCCTTCAAGACCGCCTCGAAGGCCTCGACCTCGGCCCGCGCCGAGGCGCGCTTGTCGGCCACCCCGCCGAGGAAGAACTGGACGGCAGCGAAGACGGCGACCGCGACGACGAGGAAGATCGCCGAGCGGGCGATCGCCCGACGCCCCGCGAGCGCCGCGCGGACGGACTCCGCCGTCGGGGCGGCGACCTCGAGGTCGTCGTCCTCGTCGGCGACCGGGACGGGCGCCGCGGGCGGGGCGACGGCGACGGGCGCCGCGGCGACCGGGGCGAGCGCGCCCGACAGGAAGACGGCGGGCGGCGGCGTTCCGCCCGGAGCGGGACCGGCGACGCCCGCCCCGCGCACGGTGAGCGTCGTCTCGCCGATCCGGACCTGGTCCCCGTCGGCGAGGGCGCGGCGCAGGACCCGCTCCGACCCGACGAACGTGCCGTTGCTCGACCCGAGGTCGGCGACGAGCCACCCCGCCCCCGGGGTGCCCGCCGGGGCGGTCTCGATCCGGCAGTGCAGCCGGCTCGCCCGCTTCTCGGCGATCTGGACCGTGCAGTCCTCGCCGCGCCCGACCGTCACCGCCCGCCCGGGGACGAGCCCCACGGTGCGGTCCGGCTCGCCGGGTACGTGGATGTGCAATTCGGCCATGGGGGTCGCCTGCTCCCTCGGGGTCGCGGGTGGAGATCAAACCCCGGGCCGGGCGGCGCATGGGATGCGCGGGACTCCCGTCCGCGGATCCCACGCCGCCGCAACGGGTTGCGTCCGCCAGGAGAGGGCTGGCCGCGAGGCCCCGCCCGCGGAGCGTAAAGCGCACGCAACGGTTGACGCCGAGCCGCCCCCGAATCCGCCACGGTCCCCCGCCGCGGGGTGCGTCCTGGGTACATCGGGCGCGCGGCCCCCCTCCCGCTACTCCGCGCCCTTGGGGACGGGGATGTGGAGGAGGTCGATCTTCGCGTCGAGCGTCGGGCGGGAGACGCCGAGCATGCGCGCCGCCTGGGCCTTGCGGCCACGCGTGCGCCGCAGCGCCTCGAGGATCGCGCGCCGCTCGAGGTCGTCCACCACTTCCCGGACGAGCTCCTTCAGCGGCTTCTCGCCGAGCGCGGGGACGGGTGTGGGCGTCGAGAGCGCCCGGCGGATCGGCTCCGACAGGACCATCGGCAGGATCACCTTGTCCGAGAGGGCGTGCGCCTTCTGGATCTCGTTGCGCAGCTCTCGGACGTTGCCCGGCCACGCGTAGCGCTGGAGGAGCATCCTCGCGTCCTCCGTGATCGCCTTGCGGGGGACGTTGCCGGCGCCCGCGATCTCGTCGAGGAAGCGGTCGACGAGCAGGGGCACGTCCTCGGCGCGCTCGCGCAGCGGGGGCAGCTCGACGGTGATCACGTTCAGCCGGTAGTAGAGGTCCTCGCGGAAGCGGCCCTCGGCCACGAGGCGGCGCAGGTCCTGGTTCGAGGCCGAGAGGACGCGCACGTCGACGAGGATCGTGCGCTTGCCGCCGACCGGACGGACCTCCTTCTCCTGCAGGACGCGCAGGAGCTTCTTCTGCATCTCCATCGGCATGTCGCCGATCTCGTCGAGGAAGATCGTCCCGCCCGCCGCGTTCTCGAACAGGCCCTTCCGGTCGGCGGTCGCGCCGGTGAACGCGCCGCGGGCGTAGCCGAACAGCTCGCTCTCGAGGAGCGTCTCGGGGATCGCGGCGCAGTTCTCGGAGACGAAGGGGCGGTCGGCGCGGGGGCCGTTGAAGTGGATCGCGCGCGCGACGAGCTCCTTGCCGGTGCCGCTCTCGCCCTGGATCAGCACGGGGACGTCGCTGTCGGTCACCTTGTCGAGCAGGTGGAAGAGGTCCTGCATCGGCCGGCTGCTGCCGACGATGTTGGCGTAGGAGTACTTGAGCGGCGCCTCGGCCCGCTCGCGCAGGACGTGCTCCTTGATCTCCTGGAGCTCGACGCTCGCCTTGGCCACGCGGTCGGACAGGATGCGGTTCAGCTCCTCGACCTCGGCGTTGGCGCGCTCGAGGTCGGCGAGCCGGCGCTCGTTCTCCTCGTGGAGCCGCGCGTTCTCGACGGCGAGCGCGGCCTGGTCGGCGAAGGCCCGGATCAGGGGGAGCTGGCGCTCCTCGAAGACCCCGCGCTCGAAGCGGTTGTCGAGGTAGATCGTCCCGATGGGCCCCTCGCGCCCGCGCACGGCGACGCACAGGATGGAGCGCAGGCGAAGGTTGAGCACGCTCTGCGTGCCCGAGAAGCGCTCGTCCATCGTCGCGTCGGTGACGACGACGGGGTTGCCCGTGTCGAACGCCTGGCGTTCGACGGTCTTGCTGACCTTGGCCATGGCGTCGCGGACGGCCTCGCGGTCGAAGTTGCGCGCCGCGACGACGCGCCGCTCCGTGCCGCCCTCGGTCTCCGCGAGGATCAGGAAGCCGCGCTCGGCCCCCGTCAGGTCGATCAACGCGTCGACGATCTGGTCGTAGAGGGCGCGCTCGCTGCGCTCCGACACCATCGCGGCGGCGACCGACCGCAGGCGTGCGGCGCCCGCGACCTCGTCGGCGCCGGGCAGGAGCCCCGGGAGCCCGACCTTCTCCGACGCCGAGGCGAAGGCGCCCGCGGCGCGGCGCAGGCCCGCGTGGCCGGCGCGGCGGTGCACGCGGTCGACGAGCGCCTCGACGGCGGCCTCCTCGTCGACCGTCTCGTCGTCGACGACGTAGCGGAAGAGCACGCGGCCCGCCCGCAGGCGGTCGCCGTCGTCGAGGCGCTTCTGCGCGACCAGCACGTCGTTCACGAACGTGCCGTTGCGCGAGGTGAGGTCGACGACCTTCCACCCGCCGGGGACGGGGTCGAATCGGCAGTGGTGCGCGGAGAGGCTCCGGTCGTCGATGCGGATCCCGCAGTCGGCGGCCCGCCCGAGCGTCAGGCTCGCGTCGGCGAGCGGGAACTTGAGCGTCCCTTCCGCGGTGTCGCGGAGGATCAGCGGGCTCACGGCGTCCCCCCCTTCGCGCGGCCGCCCGGGGCACGGGTCAAGCGCGCGTAGCTCCACAGGATCGTCTTCGTGCCCGCGCCGTCGAACGCGATGGTGACCCGGCGCTGCGCGCCCGAACCCGACGAGGAGAGCAGGACGCCCTCGCCGAAGTAGGGGTGGGCCACGCGATCGCCGACGGCGGGCGCGTCGTCCTCCCCCTCGCGCGTCCAGACGGCCTCGGGTGCGGCCGGCTCGGGATCGAGGCGGGCCCCGGGCTCCTCGACCGACCACGGCGAGGGCCGCCGGACGCCCTCGATCGCGCGGGCCTGCGCGCGGGCGCGCTCGCGGGGGTGGAGGCCCGTCGTGTCGCGCGTCTCGACGAGCGCGTCGGGGACGTCGGACAGGAAGCGGCTCGGCTGGCGGCGCTCGAGGCCGCGCCACCCCTCGCGCTGCGCGACGTGCGTCAGGACGAGCCGGCGGCGCGCCCGCGTCATCGCGACGTAGAAGAGCCTCCGCTCCTCCTCGAGGTCCTCGGGGCGGTCCACGCTGCGTGCGTGCGGGAACCAGCCCTCCTCGGCACCGACGACGACGACCCCGTCGAACTCGAGCCCCTTCGCCGCGTGGGTCGACATCACGCTGACCCGGCCCGCGCGGTCGTCCCAGCCGTCCTGGTCGGAGACGAGGGCCGTGCGCTCGAGGAAGTCGCGGAGCGTCGTGTCCGGCCGCAGGCGGTCCGCCTCGTGGGCCGCCGCGACGAGCTCGTCGACGTTCTCGACGCGGCTGCGCTCGAGGTCGTCCTCGCGCTCGAGGAGGTCCTGGCGGTAGCCCGACTCGGTCGCGATCGCCTGGAAGAGCGGGCCGAGCGGCGACCGCGGCAGGAGCCGCAGGCGCGCGAGGCAGGCGAGCAGGCGGTCGAGCCCCGCGCGGGCGCGCGCGGGCACGCCGGCGACCTTCTCGGCCGCCGCCTCGGGGACGCTGATGCCGCGGGCCGTGGCGTGGGCGCGCACGCGCGAGAGGCTGGTCTCCCCCACCCCGCGCCGCGGCGCGTTGATCACGCGCGAGAAGGCCGCCTCGTCGCGCGGGTTCTCGACCAGGCGGGCGTAGGCGAGCACGTCCTTCACCTCGCGCCGCTGGAAGAACTCGACGCCGGAGACCATCGCGTAGGGCACGCCCGCGTTGCGCAGCGCCGTCTCGATGCCGCGGGAGGCGTGGTTCACGCGCACGAAGACCGCGATCTCCGACCACGGCGTGCCCGCGTCGCGCCACGAGGAGACGAGGCGGGCGACGCCGTGGCCCTCGCCCGACGCGTCGGGGAAGCCCAGCTCGAGGACGCGCTCGCCGTCCGCGTTGCCGGTCCACAGGCGCTTCTCGTAGCGCTCCGTGTTGCGGGCGATGACGGCCTCGGCCGCCCCGAGGATCCGCTTCGAGGAGCGGTAGTTCTCCTCGAGCTTGACGATCCGCGCGCCCGCGAAGTCCTCCTGGAAGCGCAGGATGTTGCGGATCGACGCGCCCCGCCAGCGGTAGATGCTCTGGTCGGGGTCGCCGACGACGGTCAGGTCGGGCGAGGGGTCCGGGCCGACGATCGCCTTCAGGAGGTCGAACTGGATGCCGTTCGTGTCCTGGTACTCGTCGACGAGGACGTGGCGCCAGCGCTCGCGCACCTCGGCGGCGGCTTCCGGGGACTCGCGAAGGGCGCGGCCCGCCTCGAGGAGGAGGT